>JABFRV010000117.1 GCA_013140975.1 Saprospiraceae bacterium | reverse complement strand
ATTGAGGGTCAGGTATTAGAGTATGGAAGCAATAAGCCACTGCCGTTTGCTAAGGTTGTATTAAGAGAATCGATATTTCCCCCATTCTCAGGAGGCGGAAATTATATTCCCATAGATACCTTTGAGGTGGATGTTGAAGGAAATTCTTATACAAAGTTTAAAATTTATCCTCCATCACAGTTGCTATTTAAAGCAACCATTCCTCAAACTTTCGTCATCTGTAGTCTGGCAAACTAGAATTATACTTACTCCTATTTGTTGTTTGAAGCATCCTTGCTTCAAACCTCTGTGAATCATTAAATCATTTACATCACAACTTAACGAACATTTCCGATCTTTGCACTCCAAGTTGACTTAAAGTAATTATGTGATAAGTTCCTGGAGCTAAAGTAGAAATGTCAATTGTGTTATTTGTTTCCGGAATCGTCTTTAAAATGCATTTACCATCCATTGAAAATATTTTAATCTCTCGAAGTTCTGTCTCTATAAAATGGATTCTATCACTCGCTAACGTTGGATAAATTATCGCTAAGGAATTTTGAATAGGATCAATAGTTTTTGTAATCTCATGAATGGAATAATGATAGATTTCCTGAACCGCTTCACTATAAGTAGATGTAGCAGTATTATAATTATATCTCAAACTTGTTTTTCTATCATTATCAGAGTCATAAGTATATGCAATTTTCGAATTTATTTCATATTTTCCTTTCGATTCAGACCAAAAATAAGTTATTATTTCATCAATCAGTTGTAATGAATTGTATTTATTTTCTTTCTTATTTACATTTGTAAAAACTTTGGTTGTATTATTCCAGGCTTGAGCTACTACTTCAGTAATTTTTGTACCATTATAAGTAGTCAGCTCATGTGATTGAATTCTCCAACTATTTGAAGCGTTGTCCCAGAGTTCAAAAAGGGTCTTTACAATATTCTTGTCAGAATTATACGTGAACGTATTTCTGAAAACATTAATCCATTGATTAGAACTTTTGTCAAATCTTTGCTCCGTATAAACATTTGTCAATCCATTACCAAGGTATGAATATGTTGATCTGTTAGATTGTTCCCATCCAGTTGTTGTTTTATTCCATAAAGAACTTGTTGTTGATGTTACCTTGTCATTTAATATGGTATTGTCATTCCTTTTATCATTTACATAAGTTTTACTTACAGTATCCCATAATGTTCTTATGTCATATTGAACAATATCCGTTCCGGTTTTAAAAAAATAATCAATTTTAAATCTATTCAACCAACGATTGGTAACTCGATTAAGATAGGCGTCCTTAAAATTTGATACTATGCCTTTCTTGTTATACGTATAATGAAAAGATTGGCTTCTTGAAAATTTGTTAAGATTGGCATCCCAAGTACTATTCTGAATACTGTCTAATAGTTTTTTAGGAACTATTGAATGTATTGAAGAACTACTTTGAGAGCTCATCTCGGTAACAAAGAGTATTAAGAAAAAGCTAAATATTTTATTCATTGGAGTGATTATATCTTACAAATCTAATAAAAATAAGAATATCTTAAAGCTATTTTTGTGAAATTCTTTAAAAATCTAGCTTAACAGGTTACAATCAATAGGTATTTCTTGATAATTCAAAATAATTTAAAATATTCATAAATCACCATCTTGCAAAGCGTTAAACTCACTACTCCAATAAATAAATAATAAACAAATTTCTCGAGGTTCTTCATTCTGCTGGAAAAATGAGCCATAAGATAACCACCGGTTGATTGACCGATTGCTATCGTTAATCCTACTTTCCAATCGATCATCTGATTCCATTGAAAGATGAGTATGATAAGGATTGTATAAGAACTCACCATTATGATTTTAATAATATTAGATTTTATAATATCAAAATTTAATAAGTAAGTCATGATAAAAATAAAAAATACACCCATTCCCAGTTGAATAAATCCTCCATAAAAACCTAAAATAAAAAACAATGGGATGTGTATCCATGCTGATAAGTGTGCCTGACTCTTATGTTGTGATAACCAGAGGTAGAGCTATCAATAGTGTCGAACAAGTTAAAATAAATAATTGCAAATTACGCACTCATGTTGGCCTTTCCGCATTATGGATTCGATATATCAATACGTCAAGAGTTGACTTTAGTGTAATAGGAAATGTTGGCTTCGCAATTTATACATGTCTTAGTAGATCGCCAGAGTCTGAAGATAGGTTGTATATAAGAAGTCTCCTATCTCATAAGCTATATCAGCCTCAAGGAAATAGAAGCACAAGCCGAATGAATTGAAGAAAAGTATTTATTGATAGTATCTGATGGATTTGTTGAGGATGGTGCAGGGGAAATTTAAGATCACCAGATTTTTAATTTTAAAGGTGATTTCCTAAATTTTACTTTATTTTAATAGGTTGCTTAGTTATTTGTAAATATATGGAAAATTCGATTTTGTGAATTTGGAGAAGATTTATTAAATTTACAAATTAATTAAATAAGGTCAATAATTGCAATTCCTAAAATTTTACGGTCAACTACTGCTACTTGTACTTATTATTTCATTACCTTCCTTTGCATTTTCTCAATTTCATTCCATCAAAGTTTATTCTGCCTTAGACCACCCTTCAATCTCAAACTTAACAGACATTTTAATAGATAAAAAAGGATTTATTTGGGTTGGTACATATGCTCATGGGGTAATAAAATTTGATGGAAATCAATTTCAAAATTACTCTGCAAAAGATGGCTTAGCGAGCAATCAAGCCATCCAAATAATTGAAGATAAAGAAGGGAGAATTTGGACAGGATCTGCAGAAAGGGGGTTTTCAATAATTAGAAAACCTAAATTTAAGAATTTTAGGACGGGTAATTACAAGGTCGAATATTTTAACTATGTAGTTTTTGATCCTAGGGTTCAAAATGTAGTATTTGGTTCTTCAACAGCGGGTCTTTTAAAATATGATGAAAAACTTGATACTTTAATCCAAATTGACTTTCCAAAACATGAGAAATCTGTTATTTCTTATGTTAGGTATACAAATCAAGATTTTACTAAATTTGTTTTTCAATCTTCTGATAGCATTTTCATTTTAAATAAAAATAAAATTAATTTTCATTGTAAAATAATTAATGATTATAGTCATTTATTTGGTTTTATATTAGGAAATACTTTTTTTTATAATCATAAGAATGAAATAAAAAGCAATTGTCTTGAAAACTGTAAAAGTAAAACTGCTCAATTACATGTAAAATGCCCAGGGTTAATTACATATTTTGGCATAAAAGGAAATGAAGTTATTTTAGCTTATTCTAAATCAAAAGAAATTCAAGTAATACAAATATTTAATAAAAACTTATTGTTATTAAAGGAATATACCATCAAACATCATTATGCGATTGAAAAAGTACTAATTGATAAAGCTGGAAATTTGTGGGGGATGTGTGCCCAAAATTTTGTGAAAGTATTGACGCAAATGAAAGAATTTGTCAATAATGAATCTTTCATGCCTCCTAACATAACCAGTATATTGATGGATTCCAATTCCAATGTTTGGTTTTCTTCTGCAAAAGATGGGATGGCATATTATAACGGACATCAAATTATTCCATGCACTCAAATTAATCAACAATTCAAAGCATTTCTTGATTGTTCATTCCTAGATAGCAAGGGTCAGGTTAATTTTAATGTTTCTGGACCCAAGCCGGGTATTTTGGTGGTAAAGTCTCCAAATAAATTTAAGCTAATAAACAAGGGTCATTTGTCATTTTTTACCACAAAAAATAGAAAAGGTCAAATTGTATTAGGAATGGGAAATAATGAAGGTATTTGGATATCAAAAAGTGATCCCATTGTTGACACTCCAAATAATTTTATTAAAATAGGGGTTGATAAAGGGTTAAAATTCTTGAATGTATTAACTGTGTGTGAAGATAATAATGATAATTTGTGGTTTGGAAGGTTGTCCCAGGGAATTGGAGTGTATGACAAAGCTCATGATACTATTATGAGCTATATGAAACAAGATTCCTTTTTTATTCCCGGTTCTTTATGTATGACAAATGACTACTATGGAAATATTTGGATTGGCACTGACAATGGGGTGTATTTTGCTAAGGCAGACAATTGGAGTATAAAAAACACTAATCTTGATCAGATTCTAAAGCATATATCGCCTGATATTATAGGTACCAGCTTAGTCGGATGCATTAAAGTAAAAGACTCCACACTGTATGTTGGGAATTCAACTGGGTTATATTTATTAGATCTTAAGTCTTACTATAATGATAAGATAAGTATCCAATCTTTAAACAATGACTATGGGTACTCAGGAGGAGCTGTTAGTCAAAACAGTTTTTATTTTGATGATAACAGAAAGGAGTTGTGGTTGGCTGGTAGCGAAAAAGTTGTTTGTTTTGAATATAATAAATATATAGTCGATACTGTGGTTCCAATTTTAGCTATTGATTATGTTCAGGTCTTGGATAAAAAAATAGATTATAATTTTGAGTTCTTAGAATTAGATGCCGGGGCAAGTGCTTTTTTTATTCAAACCTATGTGGATAATATCAATTATATTTATCCAAATCTAACTTATCATTACAAGGTCGATCATTTTGAATGGATATTCAACTCCAATAAATCTAAATTAGAATTAATAAATTTACGTCCTGGAAAACACAAAGTCCAGATTAAGGCAGTTAAAAACGGAAATATTGAGTCTGTTCCAATTGAAATGGTATTCACGATTAAGTCTTTTTGGTGGGAAAGCAAATGGTTATGGTGGATTATAGGTGGCTCAATGGTGTTTAGTCTTTTTTACATTTATATCAAGCAATTGGAGGTCAATAAACAAAAAGTATCTCTTCTTAATTTAGAATATGAAAAGTTAGTTGCAAAAAAAGAACGCAGCAATCTTCAAATTCAAGCTATTATCAGTCAGCTAAATCCTCATTTCATTAAAAATGTATTGAGTTGGGTTCAGATAAGAACAAGTAGTGATAAAATTGTAACACGGATAATAGGAAAGCTATCACAAAATATTAAATTGGTCTTTGATAATACCAAAGAAGGAAAACCTTACCATAAGCTTGAAAATGAAATGTTACTTGTGAAAAACTATATGTTCATCCAAAAAGAACGTTTTTTTCCAAAACTTGACTACATTTTACCTGATCCAGAATCTTTAATGCCATTTTTGAAGTATGATGTACCCCTAATGTGCCTTCAATCCCATTTTGAAAATGCATGTGAACATGGTGTAAAACATCTAATAAACAAAGTGGGAATTATTAAATTGATACTGGAGGAAGAACCAAATTACTTGCATTTTATAATTGAGGATAATGGTGTTGGTAGAGAACAAGCTAAAATACTTCGATCTTCAGGTACTCAAAGAGGGGTAAAAATGCTTGAAGAATTAATAGAAATATTTAATGAAAAAAATGAATTAAATTTGGAACTTTGGTACGATGATAATATTTTTCAAGAAAACGGAGTCCAATTTGGAACTAGAGTTCATGTAAAAATTCCAAAAAATTATAACTTTAATATTGAATAATTATGATAAACAAAATTTCTGCTCTAGCCTTTGAGGATGATCCGTCAATACTGAAGTTTGTTACAGAATGTATACAATCCTTTGAAGAGTTTGAAGTCAAAGGAAGTGCAGATAACACTGTGGATGCATATAAATTAATTATTAAACATCAACCAGATGTAGTGTTTTCAGATATTTCGATTGCAGGTGGAAATGTGATAACTGAAGTATTTCTAAAACTTAAAATGAATGGCGTGAAAATACCATTCCTTGTTTTTATTAGCGGACACCCTGAATATGGAACAAGAATTATAAATGAATATGGCGATTTTGTGATTAAGTTTATTGAAAAACCTTTTGTTGATGAATGGGAAGAAAGATTTGCAGAAGCTTTGCATTTACTTAAAACAAAGCTTAATACTACAAGCAAAACGGAAGAAGCTAATAACAGCACCCAACATCACTTATTTATTAAAAGTGGCGAACACTATATTAAATTATCATACTCTGAAATTCTATGGATTGAAGTTGCAGGTAATGGCGGATCTTATTATGTGACGGATTCTGATAATCACTTGGTGGATCTTACGCTTAATAAAATTACAGAACAATTACCCAAAGGGAAGTTTATCCGAATAAGCAGAGATGTAGTTATTAACTTAGACCATCTGAGAAAAGTAAATAAAGAAGAACGCACGGCTTTAATTATGCGCCTAGGAAAAGAAAAGCATCTAGGGATTGGCGATAGCTATTATAGTGAATTATTGAAGATTATTAAAACATGAATGCTTATAGTTGATAGCTATATAATTCAAAAGGAAAATGATAAGTATTATAAATATGAATTAGAATAATTCTATTGCATTGAATTAACTTTATTCAAATATCTCATCTTCAGTAACATTTGAAAGTTTTCTTGAAAAGAGCCCTGTGATGGTGGGTAAGTTTAATTCTGATTTTGTTTTAATTAAATCAGTTAAGAAGAGATTAAAATTATTTATACCTTATTTATGGTCTTTCATTGCCAATAATACAGGATTAATTGTATATTATATTATTAAAGGTTTGGTAATTTGGACATTTGCATATTCAAATATAAAGAAAATGAAAAATTATTTCATCTTAATTCTTATCATTAGCATGTTGCAAAGTTGCAAAGACGACTGTAAAAATATACAAGTTCCATATGCTGTCAAAGTCCCTTTTACAGAGTCCATTCTTAAAAATGTGAGTCTTAACTACAAGACAAGCACATTGATCGATGATAGGTTTCCTGGAATACCGCCTCCTGAATTGTCTTCATTATTAAGGTTTGTTGAAAGAAGACCCATCTTATTTGCTTCAATTACTGTGAGCAATATTTCTAAGCATGACGGCAATTTTGGTTTTTCTGTTACCTGGGAATGTATTGACCAAGAAATAATAGGCTTAAGTTCTGCATTCATCCCAGCCGGCATGAGCAAGCAAATAAAGATCCATCAGGAAATCGATCATTATGATTGTAAAGACCAGTTTTCTGTTAAAAAGTTTGAAATCATCGCCCCAACAGTGCAGATCACGGAAGTGAGTACCAAATATCGGGAAGAGATTCGATACCGCCTTTGCAATAGTTGTGATGAAGCTTGTGTGCAGGCAGATAAGGTCAGCAAAAACTAATAACTCGATTTATGTCTTTTCAAGAATTTTTAAACCGTTTTACATAGAATATTTGAACTTACAAGTTTGGTGACGGAGGATTGAGGCTGTATAAAAAGCTTATGTCACAGACCGCGATATGTATGTGCCATTAAATTGTAGAACAGAAGACCATTCTAGGTAATACCTCTACCCGGACCGAAGAGGTCCAAGTATCCAAGTCATTCAATAGCGCAATTTGGTTTATTACGACTAAGTATGGATTTTCGAGTAATATATGTGTCTTATATTAGCTTCGCTATTATCAAATTAACCATTATTGAGTTATTGCCTTTTTTTTTGTTGATTATCATGATTTAATTGCATAAATCTCTAATATTGAATAGATTAAGAGTTTTAAAAAGACTTAAAATATATTTTTTTATCAGACAAAACTTAAATATTTTCGCAATTAGCGCTTTTTTATCTGCATCGTTATCATTGGCGTATTTCTTGGTAGTTGGCGTTATGATAGCCTTCCCAGACAGGAGGTGGAGTGATGTTCTAGTTGCAATTATTGCTCTTTTATTGTTGGACTTATAAAAGAAACATTTTTGAAATCAACCTGTATAAACTAGATAGATCACGTATTGAGTCGGGTATTTTAGTATGAAGTTGAGCTATGTTATTGGTGGTATAAAAGAGGAATTCAAGAATATTTCCAGGTCGATATCTCATAGGATAGAATTCTAAGAGTTGAGTCATAAACAAGGAAAGTTCAATTATTTTAACCTTTCTTAACGATCTTGCAAAATATCCATATTGTATAGGTCTATTTTAAGCATAATGCAAAGGAAGAGTACTTTATTAACCTTTGTGGCTTTTTTAACCCTGTTTATTGCTAAAACATGTGTAGTGATTTCATTTTGTCATTTTCAATATTACCTATTACCCATCTTTGTTACGTCAATAAGCATTATAAACAATTGAAATCAAAAATAATGAAAAAATTAATTAATCTATTAATCTGCTTTGTAGCCCTTATTAGCTTTACACAATGTAGTAATAAATGTGAAGACATCAATGTTCCTTATACTGTAAGAGAATCATATAAAGAATTGGTACATAAAAGTATTACTCTGGATCATCAAATGTCAAGATTATCCTATCAGAGGATTCCAGGAGCAATCTTAATAGATGAATTGCCACAACTTAAAGCAAATTGCACTATTTCAAATTCAAGTAAATATTCTGGAAATTTTACTTTAGCTGCCAGATTTGAAAGCCAGGGGCAATCTGTCATACTTGAAGAAACCTTTTTTATTCCTGCCTATACTACCAAGCAATGTGAAATTGTAAAGGAAATCAATCATTATAGTTTTCAATCCGACATAGAAGTAAGTTCATGGGATGTAACTGCGCCAACAATAACAGTTCAGGTAGAAGAGACGCGCTATCGCGATGTCACTAAATATCGCCTTTGTAATACTTGTGATCCGGCTTGTCATTCAGCTGTAGCTAGTAAATAATGAGAGTGATAATTTGATCTTAAATAGAGCTAAAGTAACCATCAAGAACCTATATTAATGTTCTCAATTTAAATAAAATTAACTATTATTGCTAGCTTTTTAATGTAAAACAAATTACGAATGAGAAAATGTAAAGAATGCTCGTATGAGCACGAGATGTTGGGGAATAGTCCTTGTCCAAGATGTGGTGGATCTGAGTTTATTGTTTATAACGATGTTAGCGAAAAAAAAACAGTAAGGAGTATTGACAAAGAAACTACAAATGAAAATATTAGAAAAACAATTAAAGACTCTGAATTTAACAATTTAAAAAATGGAGGGCAAAGACCGTTAGATAATCCTAATTTAGAAGAGTTTAATTGTCCCAGATGTAATTATTTGAATTTAGTACCAGGAGGTGTTTGTCCAAATTGTAATTATTCTTTAAATTCAAACATCCCAAATGAAATAATGCAAAATAAAAAAACTGTTAAAATTTCTGAATTTTCATCTAATGAATTAAAAGGCCTTGAGACTTCCATAGAGTTAATACCCCTTTCAGTAAGCGAAAATGTAATACCACTTTCTATTGGAGAGAATAAAATTCATGCCATGAATAGAAAAGACTTTGACATAAATGATGAAAGTATATCTTCTACTGAGCATCTTGAATTATTTCTTACAGATGGTAAAATAGCAATTCGAAATGTAGCATCGAATCAAGCTCTATTTATTCAAATTAAAAATGAAACTGTCCTTGAAAATGAAGATGTCATCTTAATTGGTAAAAGTAAGTTTTATAAAGTTTCTTATAAATAGCATATTAATTCAGTGGTCAAATATTACGAGAATATTAAAATACAAGAAAGCTTTCCTAAAAGGCTTAAATTGCAATCTACTGATGCTGTGAACTTAGCAAATGGGGAGGAGTATGAAGTAATTAGTGAATTAGGAGAAGGTGGATTTGGTTCAGTTTATTTAATTAAGTTGAGATATAGTGAAGAAAAATATGCCTTAAAAATTTTAGACTTGTGGCGAATGAAGCCTTCTGATCATTTAGATTTTGTTCAAAGATTTAAAGAAGGTTATAAAGCGGGATTAATTAAGTCAGACTATTTGGTAAATAATTATAACTTTGGATATATAGATTCAAATCCATACCTTGTAATGGATTATTGCTCAAATGGGAACTTGTCAAGACATAAGAATAAGTTTTATAATTATGTTGCTTCAGAAAATTTAATTTCAAATGTTTTAAATGGCCTCCGGGATTTACATAGAAATGGGTTCATTCATAGAGATTTAAAACCTGAAAATATATTATTTGATAATCAAATGGTACCTAAGTTATGCGATTTTGATATAGCAGGAAGGTATGGGCTTCAAATTAATCGAATGACTAAACCAAATTTCCTTGGTAATGTAAGGGATGTTTGGGGGACACTAGTATATGCTTCACCGGAACAATTAGATCACTCTAAAGCATTCAAGTACCTTGGCCCTCAAATGGATATATATTCATTAGCTGTTACAATGTATGAATTGCTTTCAGGTGGAAACCTTCCGTTTGGTAGCAAAGAAGACTATCAATTATCACCTAGAGAAATAAATAAACGAATTCTACAAAAAAAATTTACACCAATTTCTAAGTGGCGGCCGGATATTGATAATAAATGGAATTACTATTTTGAAGCTTGTCTTGATCCAATTCAAGCAAATAGACCTGCTAATATTGACGAAATTTCAGCTTTGCTGAAATTGGAAAGGCTTAATACATATAATTACCAAAAATCATTACCGACTGAAAGTTTAATTATTAAATCTGGTGAAGAAATCGGTAAAACCTATAACTTAAAAGAATTACGACAAGCGAGTCGTAAGAATGTTTTACGTTTAGGCTGGTTAGATCCTGAAAATAATTGTAATGATATTTGTATTAGGGAACCTGAAACGGCTTTTATTTCAAAAAGGCATGCAACTATTGAATTTAGTAATGGTAGTTATTTTATCCGGGATGGCCAGTGGGTAAATGAAAATAGCCAATCTTTCTGGAAATATTCAATGAATGGACTTTTTCTAAATTCAGAGAAAATTAATAAAAATCAAGCTTTGCAATTACAATGTGGCGATGTGATTACAGTTGGAAATATTAACCTTCAATTTTATTGATATGGAGCAATACTTAGAGGGTAAAGTTTTAGGAAGATTTCGATTGGTTAGACTGCTTGGAAAAGGAGGATTCGGGGAAGTATGGGAAGTTAATGATGAAAACCAAAAGGAATACGCAATTAAAATATTCAATCAAGTTGACCATTATAATCCAGGAAATACTTCGCCGTTTGAAGATGAATTTTATTTAATAAAAAATCTGGTTCATCCCAACCTTTTAATTCCATTATTAATGGAAAAGCAGAATAACATATATTATATAGTCATGCCATTATGTGAAAAAAGTCTTATGGAAGATTTGAAAGAAAGGATGATAGCAAATTCTTTTAAATACCAAGATAAACATCAAATATATACAGAAAAAGAATTAAGTATTATTATGCGGGATGTTGCTGATGGTTTAGCATATTTAAAAGACGTAGGAATTATTCATAAAGACATTAAACCTGACAATATTCTTTTGCAGAAAGTGGGTAGTAAATATGTATATAAGATATCTGATTTTGGGATCAGTGATAAGTTTGCGGTATCAAGCTTAAAAGTAACTAAGTTGCTAGATACTAAGACAGATGGAATTGCAAAAGCATATGCGCCACCAGAGTATTTTCAAAAGAAAATTGATGCTAAAAAAAGTGATGTTTTTTCATTAGCAATGAGTATTTATGAATTAGCTACAGGAGATACTCCTCAAGGGGAAAATGGACTAGCATTTGGAGAAACTTTAAATATTTTGACTAAGATACCAACAATGCCAGAACATTTAAATTATTCAAGGAGATTTAGTCTATTACTTAATTCATGCCTAAGTCTAAATCCTAAACATCGTCCATCAGCTAAAGAAATTGCAATTTGGTCGGACGAATTTTTAAATACCGGTTCATGGCCTAATGAAATGTCAAAACAATTGACTTTGAAGGTTGCTCCGGAAGAATTTAGCTTGCAGAATTCTTTGTCTAAGTCCAAACCATTTAATGTAAAGTGGATTTATGCTGTAGTAGTAATTATAAGTTTATCTATTATGACAGACTATATAATAAGCAATATAAATTATAAGAAAGCAGAAAATTATTTTAGTGTGGGCGATAATAGTAATGCTAAAAAATTCTTTTTAAAGGCTATTCCCATGCTTTTGCCATCCAGTAATATAAAAGGAAAAATAAAAAATGTATCATTTCTTATCAATAACTATGATTATAATTCAAGGTTCTATGATGAGTTTAGCATCGCAGCACGGGAAGGACAATTTACAATAATAAATGATAAAGGAGAAGACCAACTTAGTCGTAAATATGATACAATTATACCTTTAAAAGATAATACCTTCTTACTTAAATATAATTCAATACCACGAGATTCTATTTATTTCTTCAAAAATGCAGAGTATAGCCTGCTTTCATTAAAAAATAATGTGACAAATGAAGTATCGAAAGTTAGAAGTATAGACTGTAACTTAGTTTATAATCATAGAAATGAAATACACCTTAGAAATTACTCAAATCAAATTTTTACATTAATTAAATAAAATTACCAATATGACTAGAAATACAATTAAGCAAGGCGGCCTAGGAACAACTATTAAGCAAGGAATTCAAATGCTTCAAGGAAAAAATGTTCCTAATTACACATTGATCTTTCTTGATCCAACGACGGACAAAAGATCAGGTGAAGAACAAACAGTATGGAATCCGTATATAACGCTTGGAAGGGGGTCAGGATCTACAATTAGATATTCCGATCAATATCCTACAGTCTCGAGAAAACATGCTTATATTATGATAGAGGGAAATCGAGTTTTTATTGAGCCGGATATAAATGCAACCAATCCTACATTAATTAATAATAATTCAGTTCAAAGGAAATATGAGCTTAATCCGGGAGATGAAATTCAATTATCTCATGAGGGACCCAGATTGCGTTACATTAATACTGCAGCGAATAGAACCACTGCTAGTATGAAGTTTACGCAAAGACTTCAGCAATTTGGAAGTCAAGCTTTAAGACCTTATAAGACAGCTCTCACAATTATGAGTATTTTATTAATTGGTCTAAGCTCTTATTTTATTTGGTTTAGTCATACAACTAACCTAAAAATTGACAGTCAAGCTGGTCAAATTTCTCTTCAAGAGTCCAAAATATCTGAAGCGAATACAACAAGTCAAAATTTACGTGATTCTTTAATTAAGATGGAAAGCCTACTTTCAGGTGTTGCAAATAAGAGTTCAATTGAAGCGGTAAACATAAAAAATAGAATACTTGACCTATCTAATAAAATCAATACTTCAACCCCAAATGTTTCAACTTCATCCGAAGCAAGCCCAGCTCTTAATTCAAATAATAGTGACCAGGGTATAGCAGGTGAATTGAAGCAGTTTGAAAAGAGTGTTTATTTTATTATTATTGAAAGTGTAGAAGTATATCATCCAGAAGTAAATGATAAAAACGGTCCACTTGATCTAGCTACAGCTTTAAGATTTAGGTGGTCCGGAACTGGATTTATGACATCTGATGGAGAATTTATTACAGCAAGACATATCATTGAGCCTTGGAGATTTGGTTTAACTTGTGAAGCATCTGTTTCAAATGATATAGAGGCTCAAATGAAAACATTTTTAAATAATGCCCAGCTTAAAGGAGGGAATGTAGAAGTAACATATAAAGCTATTTCTCCCTCAGGGGACCAATTTACTTTTACTAACAAGAATGTAATCTTAGATAATTCAAGAGATAGAACAAAATGCAATCTTGATAAAGAATGGCATATTAAGCAATGTGATGCAGATAATCTTCACACTGATTGGGCAAAAATAATCTTAAAGAATAGACCTGGCAAATTTAAAATTAATAGAGAAATTTCAAGAAAGCTAGATAAAGGAACACAATTATATGGTTTAGGATATTCACATGGTTCACAACTTCAAAACTTTGATATGTATGAAAAGTTTGATAATTTAGATCCATTATTTATATCTGCTAAAGTTGTGCAGCAAAACACAGTGAATGGTATGATTAATATTTCTTCAAGTGAAATTGCTCAAGGGAGTTCGGGAGGTCCGATTCTATGCAAAACAACAAATGGTTGGGAAGTTACAGGAATAATAAGTCATGGATATATTGATGGAATAAAGCAACTCGTTCCAATTTGGCAGGTCCGATAATATATCATTCATTAAGTTAAAGAAAATTATTATGATTAGATTTATTTGCTTACTCGGTTTTTTCATTAGTATAAATTACAACTTGGTAGGACAAGATACGATTAGAATAGAAGATATTTTTAATCGAAAAAGTAGCAAGCCATCAATTAAAACAAATACGAATGAAACAAATCTTGATTGTGAAAAAGTTGATGAATTTACTAAGATCCTCGATGATTGTGTTTATATCGTAGAATCTCAATATCATTTAAGAAAAGGGAAAAATACATTTGGAAAGGATGGAGCCTCATCCTTTGGTAGTAAATTAAGAATTGGAATCGGAATTGGGGATGAAATTTGGTCTGATCCATGTATTCGAACTCCCTGGGTAGATGATGAAGATTTTATTGAGTTAGATGGAGAATATGTTGCTGAAAATAATTTGTTGCGGCTTACTGGAATAAACAACAATAAAATAGATAAAATTAAACCTGAATCCTTTGACTTTCAGGACAGCACTTCAAAATTCACTAAGATTGGATTTAAAAAATTTAAAGTCAATTCCATAGGGCTAAGCCTGAAGTTTAATCCAGATGGAATATTAATACTTTATTATAAAAATAAAACGGATACTTCTTTAAATATTGAAAAACATGCAATAATGTGTTCACCGACCTGGAAAGACAATCTTGGTTTTGTTAAAGAGCTAAAGGACATGAATATAATAGGAGGATTCTTTTTAAATCCTACTTATTCCACTGGCGTCGCAACTTTCAAATTAGCTGGAATTGTAATTGATTATGCTGCCGATAAATTGATCCCAAGAAGAATTAGGCCTGTATTTGATATTCCAGTACCCGTAAGTGAATCTGAATTATTAGACAGTGAAAAAAACAAAAAGAAAGCTTCAAAAGTTAAATCAAGAATTACAGAGATAAAGAATAATTAGTAAATAATATTGGAAAATCTTATAATGAATTCAAAGTTTACATTTTCTGTATTTGGCGCTTCCGATGTGGGTAGGGTACGTGAGCATAATGAAGATGATTTTCGCATTGCGCTTGATCTCAGTGCAAATATTTGGAAAGTAAATTCAGAAGGAATTATAGAATTAAACCCAAAAGGATGTGTTTTGATTTTGTCTGATGGAATGGGAGGCGCGAATGCTGGAGAGATAGCCTCGCGACTTACTGTTGAATATACTAAAGAATTTTTCAGTAAAGTTGAAGGCGTGCTAACTGATCCATTAGAAATTCGAAAAGTATTGAAAAACTGTTGTGAACTTACACAGCAAAAATTATCAGAAACTATTATTATTGACAATAGACTGAATGGAATGGGAGCGACTCTAATTGTCGCTTACCTAAGTAATAATGGATTGTATCTCGCTTGGATTGGAGATAGTAGAGCTTATCTTTATTCACCAACCGGATTTAATACCTATAACGAATATGACCCAAAGTTCAGATCAATCAAGTTTAGACTTTTGACTGATGATCATTCATTGGTGTGGAACAAAGTCTTGGATTCAAATGGGCAGTTCTCTCCCGAAGATGCTCGATTGGATCCAAATAGTAATGTAATTACAAGATATCTTGGGGAGAGTGAGTTAAGTGCTACACCAGATATTATTGGACCAATATATATGGAAACGGATTATCGCTTAATTCTCTGCTCCGATGGTCTGAATAGTATGATATCAGATCAAGAAATTGAATTGGTATTAGAAGCCAACCAACAGCCTGAGATTACTGCATTTGCTTTAATTGAAGCTGCTAACCTTAATGGAGGTCACGATAATACTACCGTTGTAGTCTTAGATGTTATTAATGGCCATTCCGGTCAAGAAATTGACAAATTTGAAAAAAGCATTACAATAATGAGCCCCCAGGATCAACAACAAAAAGATGAAGTCGATACTAGAAAAATATTTAAAAAAAGCGTAAATTTTAAATATTTAATTTACTTATTAGTGCTTTCAATAATTGCAATTGGCCTTTATAAAAAATATATTTATAAAAAAGACATAATGAATAATGAGATTAATAGTCTACCTGTAATTATTCATTCAGATACTAATAAAACGGAACCAATAAGTAATAATGAGTTATCGATTCCTCAAAAGACTTTGAAAAATTCTAATCCAATAAATTTAACTAATCCCCAATCCGAAAATCAACAAATAATTCAACATTCTAATTATTCTATAGATTTAGTTCATTCTAAAGAACCTGATACTTCAGCTTATCAACAAAACGATACAGTTGAAATAAATTCAAATTTAGAAAAAACCAAGAAAACATTTAAAATTACACCGGTTTATTCTGAATTGGTAATTTCTCTAGGAAGTTGTAAACCAGAAAAAACACCAAACTCCTTAGTAGTATCTGTATTGCGAGAAAATGGAGTCTGGTACTTTATTAGTCACAACAAAGATAATACTTTTAAAAGGAGAGCCTGTAATGAAGCCGAAATATTAGAAAAAATAGAATTAAGCTCAGGTGAATATAAGATTCGGTATTATTTAACTAAGGATTGGAAAAAATTTAGTAATGATTCCATACCAATTGTTATTGTTAATATACAGAAGGAAATATAATGAGAAATATTAATATTATAAATGGAAAATTTAATTGTACCTATACATTAATATTAGCTACAATAATATTTTCCTGTAACAATGATGTTCAGAAGCTTGAACATGTAGATTTTGACATAAATAACCAGAATGTACCATCAATTCTTCTAGGAAATATTAATTCAAATGATAAAAATTTCTATTTGCAAATCTCACCGGATTCAAAAATAAAATGCAAGGCTAATCTAAATGGCATTGACCTTATTTGGAAATTAAACAACAAGCAAATTGGCATAGGAACTCAAATAGAGTTGCTATTGTCGGACACAGGAATGAATACAATGTCTCTCCATGTACCCAATTCAGAGTTATTTACAATTAAATATATTTATGTTAAAGAAGATTTGGTGTCTTCTGATACTAAAAAAGATACTTCTGAAATTCAGCAAGCGTATAAGACTGATAAGTTAATAAATTGTAATGAAGTGGAGTTTCACGCTACTGAGAAAGAAGGCGTAATTTATGATTTGCAGAAAGGCTCTTATGTCGTTAAGGTATATGAAGGAATAGAAATATTTTCATATAATGTGACTTCAAATGGAAAAGATGAGGTAACTTGGAAATGGCGAAAGAGGCATTTTCCTAAACCAACAAATTTCAAGTTGGATTTATATCATAAATCCAAATTAGTATGTAAACTTAAGCAATCAAATTAGTATTTATAATTCAAAAATATGTTATTTAAAGAAATTAAATCATCTCTCTTATTTTTATTTATATTTTTCATTAATTATCACAGTTTATATGCTCAACATGAAGATTCTTTGAACTTGAAGGATCTGACATTGAAAGCCAGACAAAAAGCCTTCGACCTTGGAGAAAACTTAAGTAAGATATCTGATAAAAATACCTCAAAGGAAACAAAGCGCAAATTAATCGATCTAACTATGGATATGTTCAAAGATAGTGACTGTGTCATTGAAGTTACTTCGCTTCGAGATACTTCATTAGTTAAGAAGGAAAAAATTCGCAAATATTTAAATCGCATTGCAGATTTTCCTAATTATAGTAAAGTTCAATTAGAGTGGAATCAAGTTCATGTTATATCGGATATTCGTAAAGATGAAAAAGGAGATTATTGGGGAATCATTCATGTTATTCAAAGATTTCAAGGATTTGGAAATAATGATGAAGTCTTATACAAAGATGTCACTGAAAAGGCGATAGAAGTTAGGTTGGAGCATTTCAATGTTGAAAAGGGTGCTAAGTTAGAAAATTATTATGTCTTAAAATTTGGTGACGTTAAGGTGATTGAGACAACAGATGGCAAGCCTATAATTAAACCATGATCATGGAGAAATATAACTATTTAATTTTATTGATTCTTCTTTGCAGCTCTCAGGTATCATTTTCTCAGGATCAGAACTTTATCAAATCAGCCAAAAATCTGATTGAAAATTTTTATTCGAAACTTGACAATATACGTGATGGCGAGCATCCATTATCCAGAGAACAAATATCATTTACCAAGCAAGATATTATTGACAATTTAATTTTAATAGATAATGGGAAGAACTTATATAATAATATAACTAAGACTAATATTATTGAGTCCTATTATGATCCTTCTGAGTATTTGGATTATTATACTGCTGAGTATGAAGGTCATACCATTCAACATGCACTTCATTTTATAAATAAAGACACAATGGTAAGGAATACTAAGGGTAGAAAAGTATTACCATTAGTCTATGAAGTTCGAGTTAATAAAATTGTAGATAATGAATCATATCATTTGCGAACGGATACCATCACTCATAATATTATTTTTAAACTTATTAACGGTAGTGATATTAGTGATCAAGCTCAAATTCAGAATACTGAAAAATTCTTAACAAAAAATTTAAGCAAAAAAAGCCTCTCAATAATTATTGAAATTGATACTGATCACGATGGCGTAACTGATAAGGATGATGAGTGCCAAGATGTTTTTGGTACATTGAGAGGTTGTCCTGACAGAGATGGAGATAAGGTTCCCGACAAAGATGATAAATGCCCTGAAATCGCTGGTCTTATTTCAAAGCAAGGCTGTCCTGAAGTACAAATAAGCCGATATATTGAAATACCATTAACATTTATAGAAGAAAGTACAACTGCAGGTAAGAGGGGAGTACTAGCAATAAAAGATAATAAGGAAATAGAGAATTCAGGTAGACCTTTATTTCTAGGAACTGAAAAATTTTATGGAAGTTACAATAAGGTGCTAGATAGATGGAATAAACAGATCAATTACTTATTTTCAATAGAAGAAGTTAAATTTTCTGATGGGAAAGTAATTAAATTGTCGAAGCCCACCCTTAGTATTTATTATGATGAAAGGGATAATATTTTCACTTCCGATTTGTTAAAGCTCGATTTAAATAAGGAAATAGATCTATACAATTATTTAACATTACAATAAATTTTCTATAATTTTAATGAAACTGTTATGAAATCAAAAACATTACTATTAATAACATGGTTTATATTTTCTTTTTTTGAGCTTCAAGGGCAAACTGCACCTGCGTTATTTAATTATCAAGTGGCAATAAGAAATGCTGATGGCTTTCCCATCTCTAACCGGACGATGAGCTTTCAGGTGACCATTGCTGATAATCCAAATAATAATAATTCCATATTTAGTGAAACATTTAACCAAAAGACCAATAATAATGGAATAGCTAACTTTCAGATTGGATCAGGAAATAAATTAGCAGGATCAGTGCCGTTGAATAAAATACCATTTCTTCAGCATGATTATTATATAAGTATAGCTGTAGATACTAATAACGGAAATGATTACAAACATATCAGTACCTCCCAACTCGTTAGCGTCCCTTATGCACTAGTTTCAGATTCTTCAAACTTCGCCAATATTGCTTCTCAAATAAGCAATAATGGGGCAACTAATAATCAAGTTTTAAAATGGGATAGCACATTTAGAAAATGGATTCCTGAAGACGATATTGGAGGCAATACAGGAGATCAATGGGGTGCTCAAGTTGTTATAACGAATAATAATCTTACCGGTGAGGGAACAGCTATTTCTCCAATAAAATTAGCGCAAAATGGTGCCGACGATGGGCAGGTATTAAAATGGAACAATAGCATTACTAACTGGCTTCCCGCAAAAGATGATATTGGTCTGGAGAGAGTTAATGTTATGAGTCCGATAAAGGGAGATGGAACAACTATCTCACCTTTAGGAATAATTAATGGGACAGCAAATGATCAAGTATTGAAATGGGATGGGTCACAATGGTTACCAGGTACAGATAAAGAAGGAAGTGGCAATACATCGTATATGGCGGGTAAAGGAATTTCTTTATTTGCAAATACTATTACTAATACGGGGGACATAGATTCTACAGATGATGTTACGATTAGAACGACAGCTCGCGGTGATTTAAGAGGTAATTACCCTAATCCAATTATTAATAAAATCCAGGGAGATTCAATAAGTATTATGCGGCCACAAAATAATCAAATAATGCAATGGGATTCAATATCTAAAGCTTGGGTACCACGCACAATTCAATCTACTAATTCGGGATGGTCATTGAAAGGCAACTCAATTGTTGCTACAGATTTTATAGGTACTACCAATGATGTTGACTTGATTTTTAAAAGAAATAGTGTGAGAACTGGACTAATCGGTACTTCTAATACAGCTATAGGGGCTAAATCATTATTAGGCAATACAACTGGTAATAATAATACTGCTATAGGAGTTAATTCATTATTCAAGAACACTACAGGATTTTACAATATTGCTATTGGAAATAGTGCCATGGAATCAAATATTGATGGAAATAATAACATTGCATTAGGGATTAATGCTTTACAATCAAACATAAACGGTTTTGAAAATTTAGCAATTGGGATAAACTCTCTAGGATTAAATAAGTTCGGACTTGGAAATACTGCTATAGGGTTCTATTCAATGCAAAATAATAACAATGGAGAATTCAATATTGCTATTGGATATTATTCGCTATTGCAAAATCAATCAGGAAAATCCAATATTGGAATTGGGACTGAAGCTTTAAGAAGTAACAAGTCGTCAAATGACAATATAGCAATTGGGAATGAAACCCTGCTTAATCATTTACAAGGGGAGGCCAATATTGGAATCGGAAATTATTCTTTACATTTAGATACATCAGGGTATGCAAATATTGGAATTGGACATGCAGTTTTATTTAATAATCGAAATGGTCATGGTAATACTTCAATGGGAGATCATGCTATGCTTTCAAATGTCACTGGATCGAATAATACATCTATTGGACAAAATTCTCTGAGAAATAATACAATAGGGAACGAAAATGTAGCAATAGGCTTTTCGGCGCTTGAAAATAATATAAAAGGAATTTATAACACATCGGTTGGATCTCAGTCGTTGAGTTGGATGCAAAATGGAAATTATAATACTGCTTTAGGATGCGGCTCTATGACTTCAATTCAGAATATTGATAGCTCAACTGCTATTGGAGTTGGTGCTATGGTTACCGGTTCAAATATGATAGTCATTGGTAACTCAAATACACAAAGAATTGGGGGATATAAAAATTGGACTGTTTTGAGTGATAAGAGATTTAAAACCAATTTTAAATCAAATATACCAGGCTTAGCTTTTATCAAATTGCTTGATCCAATAAGCTATGTTTTAAACTTAACCGAGCTCCAACAACATTTAACTTCTCAATTTCCTGATAGCATTGCTAAAAAATATTATCCTAACGAAGATCAAATTGATCGTGTAATGAATTCAACTTTATCTGGCTTTATTGCACAAGAAGTGGAGGCTGCAGCTAAAAGCATTGGTTATGATTTCGATGGTGTTACTCCTCCACAAAATTCTACGGATACTTATAGTATCTCCTATGGTAGCTTCGTCCCTTCTATAGTGAAAGCAATTCAAGAGCAACAGACGATTATAGAAGCACAGAATAAGTCAATCGAAGAGTTAAATAGAAAATTAATAGAATTGGATCAATTGAAGGCTAAGACATTAGTTATGGAAGCCGAACTCGCTAACATTAAAGCAGTGTTGGCAAAAATTAAAAATTAAGTGAGAATTTTCGAAGATTATCAATATTTTTGGAAGTTCATTAAATTTAAACGCCTACGCAGCCATATGAATAAATATATTATTGTAATTCTTGTTTTAAATATTCAGCTAGGAAATGCACAAGAAGCAGACCGTCAGCTAATATCATCTGCCGGAGAAAGTGCCACGCTTAACAACTTTATTTTTGATTGGTCATTGGGAGAGGTGGTGATTGATCAATTTAACCCTATGTTTTTGCAAGGATTCCAACAAGGCCTTTTAGGGGATAAGATCATTATTATTGATAAAAAGAATATTAATTATAATACCATCATTACACCAGGTGATGGCTCAAAGAATGAAACACTTATTTTTGATGATATTTCTGAACCAGTTGAATTGAATATTTATGACAAGTGGGGGAATATGTTATACCATCACAATAATTATAAAAATGATTGGGATGGACGTAGTACTAAAGGAATTGAAATCCCTGATGGAGTATATATTTTTATATTAAAGTCTAGCAATGGAGAATTATTAAAAAAAGGTACAGTCACAATTAAAAGGAAATAAAAATATTTTTATCATACTAAATTTAGTTTTTGTTTAAACAATTATTAATATAATGAATGAATTATTTCAAACTATCTGACTTTATTTACAAAGTTCAATTATTTATAGTTATTATGTTTTTCTCCGGTGGATTTGGAAGAATAAAAGCTCAGTGTATTCCAGCTTCTGCAGATGTGTGTGAGGAGGCTAAAGTATTGTGTTCTAGGGATGAGATGAATGGTTACACCTGTAGAAATATTAACTATTCCAATCCTACAGGCTGCTCTCCGTTGTGCCCAAGTGGTGGGGCACCCCATAATACGAGTTGGTGGGCCTTTGTAACCGATGGTGGAAACGTTTGTGTTACCATGCTTTTTGCTAATTGTACCTTGAATGGAACAGGTGTTCAATTTGGTATATGGGGTGATTGTGATTGTTCACAATCTATTTTCTGTGATCCTTCATGTAATGGAGCAGGAACTAAGACAGCGTGTGGTGTATTAGAGCCATGTAAAACATATTACTTATTTGTTGATGGTTGTACAGGTGACGTGTGTGATTTTTACCTTACAACTTCAGGAGGTTCGCCTCCAACTTTACCTCCATTAGGACCTTTAACAGGGCCATTAAATTTGTGCAAAGGAGCTTGTAATGTAAAATATTCAATTACCCTTATTGGTGGAACGGGTTGTGAGCCGGCCTGGCAATGGACCTTAGACGGAACAGAGCTAGATCAATATACTAAGGATATTACTCTTGATTTTCCTGATGAGGGAGATTTTGTTTTGTGCGCTACTGCAATTATTGGCAATCCTCAATCCGGGTCTATATGTGATCAGGAAGGACCTAAATGTATTACAATAATGGTAAGGCAAGAAGTAGATCGAAAAGCAGACCCACGTATTGTATGCATCGAGAATGGACCCATCCTCTGGCATGGACAGATTATTAATATTTCCGGGGAATATACCCAACATTTCACTAATGATAATTGCTGTGAATACGATTCTATTGTTGAATTTACAGTTATAGATCCAACGGTTCCTGCAAATGTAATATTTAATACTTGTATTACTCCGGGTGATGGTTCTAAAAATGAAGCACTTATATTTGATTGTCTAACTAATCCTTTAACATTGACTATTTTTGACAAATGGGGAGGCATATTATATAAGAATGATAATTATACCGGTGAATGGGATGGGCATAATACTAAAGGAAAGGAAATGCCTGATGGTGTTTATATATACATATTAAAGTCAAACACGGGTGAATTAATAAAAAAGGGTACTGTAACTATAAAACGTAAATAACCATGAATAATTCCAAATTTTTTTGTTTATTAATTTTGATATTTTATTATACAAATATCTATACACAGTCCGTACCTAAATTGTTTAATTATCAAGTAGTTGTTAAAGATGGATCGGGCAATCCAATTAGTAATAAACAGATGAATTTTGAAATATCTATTTCAGATAATCAAAATAATCAGAATCCAGTTTTTCTAGAAACTTCATCTCATCGAACTAATAATTATGGAGTCGCAAATTTTGCAATTGGCGCAGGAAATAATGTTAAAGGATCAATCAACAAAATACCTTTTCAAAGAAAAGATTTTTTTATTAGAATTGCTGTCGACACTAATAATGGAAGAAATTTTATTCACATTAGCACTTCTCAGTTAAAAAGTGTACCATACGCATTGGCAACCGATTCTGCCAATTATGCAAATAAAGCTGCACAACTTGATCAGTTAGGTGCTAAACAAAATGAGGTGTTAAAATGGAACGACAGCTCCAGCTCATGGGCGCCTGGAGTTGATGAAAAGTCAACTGGGACTGGAGGTGGAACTGTTACTAATATTACTGCTGGTATAGGACTCAATGGTGGATCGATTACTACTAGTGGAACAATTTCTTTAGCTAATACAAATGTTACAGCAGGTACTTATGGATCCTCTACAGAGATACCAATCATTTCAATTAATTCACAGGGGCAGATTACAAATGCGACAAGAACAGGAATATCAGGATCGTCAGGTGGAACAGTAAGAAGTATTACTGCAGGAACTGGATTAGATGGCGGAACAATTACTAATAGTGGTACAATTTCACTTAAAAATTCCGGAGTGGTTGCAAATACGTATGGCTCAAATAGTAAAATTCCACGCCTCACAGTAAATGCACAAGGCCAAATAACTTCGATCAATGAAGAACAAATTTCATCGACAAGTTCAAATTGGGCTAGTATAAATTCCGATATATACAATTCTAATTTAGGAGCAGTGAGGTTAGGATACAATAGTTCTTTTGGCGGAGAATTAAGAATTCATCGTCCAAATGAAATTATTACAGATAAAATTATTTTCGCAGGATTTAGAACTGGATCGAATCCAAATTTTGGGAAATTAGCTGATTTTGGAATATTAGATCAAGGAACTAATTTAATGAGAGCAGGGATTAAATTTACTGGAAGTATTTACGAAGTTTACGGTTCTCAAAAAACATTTGTTGTAGACCACCCGCTTGAAAAAGATAGTTTAATTGTATTTAGCTGCATTGAAGGACCAGAGTCTGCCGCTTACGAAAGAGGAACAGGTTCTCTTGTTAATGGTAGAGCTACAATACATTTTTCTATAAATTTTAAGTTGATTGTAAATCCTTCTACCATTACTATAAACTTAACTCCTTTGTCCTTAAATTCTTTAGGCTTAGCGGTTATTGAAAAAACTGATGGTGATTTTTTAGTAGGTGAATTACATAATGGAACAGGGAATTATTCTTTTGATTGGGAAGTCAAAGGAAAAAGAATCGGATTTGAAAACTTCCAATCAACGCGCCCTAAAACAGACTACCAATTAAATAGCATGGATTAATATATTAAATAAATGAAATGGAACTAAATAAATTAGTTTTCAAATTGAGCATAATATTGAAATATTTAGTGTTAATATCAATATTATTAATTAGACTTAATGGGCAACAATTATCATTAAGTACTTTTCAAAATAATATTCCTCAATTATTTAATCCTGCTGCTTGGAATACAGATATTCTTTCATATTCTTTTTTACCGAATAATCAATTTTCTATTTATTATAGGTCTCAATTTATCGGACTCAATTTAGGTCCTAAGTATTTTGGAGGGCATTACGACCATTTCAGCAATAATAAAGTGATTTTTGGAGCTGGAATTAATCAAGAGAGCTTTGGGCCTTTAACTAGTACCAATGTTTCAGGAAGATATGCTTATAAGATTAAATTAAATAATTGGAGCTTCCTAAGTGGTGGTCTGGGTATGGGATTTAATTATAACGGATATAATCCCTCTAAGATAACAATACGTGATCCGGATGATCCTTTAGCTGAAAATTCTGAAAATTCCATAGGAATGGTATTTACTCCCGGAGCTTTTATTTCTTCATCAGGAAAGACGGATATAACATACGTTTTTGGCGCCTCATATAACAACTTGGTAAGTTTGCTTTTTTCAAAAACTAATAATATTAAGGCATTAAAAGCAATAACAATTCATGGATCAATTACTAAGTTTTTAAGTCCTGGTTACAAGAAGTTGAGCTATTATAATTTGTCATTTGTTTATCGACAGAATCTTAATATATCGGATGATACTGATGTTAGTTTTAAGTATCAATGGAATGGTTTAATTTCGCTTCAATCTGGTTTTAGGTTTGGAACTTTCAATAAATTAGCCGCTCACGCTATACATTTTGATGTCGGTATACCCATGACAAAAATATTAAAATTGGGAAATAGAGCACTGGGTATTAATTACTCTTGCGATGTTCCACTTGGAAATCCAGTAAATGGAGTCGGATTGTCTCATGAAATTAGCTTTGGATTCTTGTTTTAGAATTTTTATCAATACATATATTTGTTTTTTAATGACACTTGAGCTGTTCCTTAGTTTCAATTGTCTTCCCATTTAGCTATTAATGGGGTATATTATACCGCTTATTGCTTTTATCAGGGCGTTTATTATCTAAAATTATTTGTAGGCTATAATTTGCATTAATTTTGACTTAATTATCTAACTAACAAAATTCAATATTATGCAATATTTAGTTATTTTCTGTATTACAATTTTTACGCAACTACATTTAAACGCTCAATCCGCATATTCTACGATTAGATCCAAAATTGATTATCGCATATCTATGGATAGCAAAACATGGAAAGCTTCGAAGTATATGGGAGATTTGACGCTTGATGATGTTACTGAAAACGGAACAATGTTAAAAGCTACTGGAACCTTTAAATATAAGGTGATTGGCATTGGAACAATCAACTACACAGCTGATTTAAAAATGGTGCTGGACGAAATTATTGTCAAGAAAATATATTGGACGCAACCCTACACTGGTGTTTTATATCAAATTGGTGATTAGATGTAAATATTTTCGACCACATTAAAATCTTCAAGAGCACAGCGATATAATTCCTGTGCTTTTTTATTTCCAAATTAACCATATTGGTGACCAATAAGGTGCTGTTGGTGACACATTAATTAATTATCGAGAAATGTTAGAATAATTTTACATCAACAAAAAAAATAATATGATCACATTTATAATTGTCTTTATCTGTATCGCCATCATCGGTGCTTTGTTTGGCGGTGAGAGCTTTGGAAATTCTATCAGAACAGGCTGTGGGGTTATCTTTTGGATTATGGCTATTTTAGTAATTGTTGGGGCAAGACGTATTTCAAACGCATAAATGTATTGATATGGATACTATTATTTTAACAGGAAAAGAAGCAAAGTTATTTAACCTCTGTGCTTATATTAAAATTGAAGCTTTTTATACGTATTTTTCATCTGCTGGTTTTGAGCCAGACGAGATATTGGAATTAACGGATGATATGTTGAACCAAGCAGGAATTACGAATGCACTGGATAGAACATTAATTCTTAACCGCATTCATAAGTTTCAATTGCAAAGAAAAAGGGAACGTGTAGTAGATTGGACCATCATCATAATTTTGGGTCTATTATTTATATTGCCTACAATGAAGTGTCATATTTTTAGTGGATTCTCATATGGCTTTCAAAATGGAATGGATATTCTTAGAAATTTTGAGGATATATGGAAAGATGGAATGAATTGGGGTTATAAAATAGCCATAATTACCCCATTGTTTAGTGGGCTATTAGCATTATTCCTCTTTATGGATCAATTTCTTCCTGGTAAAATAGAAAACACTGAAGACGATGTTTCCATTAAAAATTTTGTTGGCATTTGTACTTTAATCTCTGCCGCATTTTTTCTGGCCGGCAATGTTATAATTATATATAGTGTGTTTTTTGAAATGCCATCTTCCAAAATATTCAGCCTTGCTCCAGCGTATTATCTTAATTTATTTTTTATCATCTACATTGCTGCAAGTCTCGTATATGATGGAATAGAAGATTTGAGTAAAAATTAATAAATTTTGAATAAAAAATAATTTACATAAAATAAAACAAAGCTAAATATTATAAATTATGACAAAATCATCAATCGTGCGTGTATATAATACACGCTTCAACGAATGGGCAGAAGGAGTTAAAGTAACTCTAGGTTTTACAGGAATTTTAAACAGCGGCTTTACTAAAGACGTGTATACCAATCGCGAAGGCTATGCGTGCATTGATCACGCAAGCTCAGGAGATGCTGAGATATTCGTTAACGGTCAAAAAGTAGGACACATTTATGCTCCCGGGTCTGCTACAGTTCATATTTGATTTTTTTTGTTTTGACTTGCTTCTCTGCTTTAGCAGAGAAGCAAGTTTATAAAAGAAAGACAAGTGGAATATAAAGTATGTCTAGACATAAATGATATTTTAAAATTAGCAAGCGCAACGTAAAGTTTGTATACATAAATACTTTTAAATACATCGAATGAATAAATTATTTGCTTTTGCATTGTTAGTTTTATGGAGCACCGCCACATCTTGTAAAATAAGTAAGGACGAGCCAGATATTATTGCCTCACATTTCGTCAATTGTAATTTTGCTCATGTGCGGCAAGAACCTAATTTGCAATCCAAGTCTTTGGGAAAATTAGAGCAAGGTATAAAAGTGGAATACATAGAAGAGAAATTTTATACAGAGGAGATCAGCATTCGGTCCAATAAAAAACAAGCGAAGTGGTATCACATCATATTTAGAGATAAGCTAAGTAGAAAACAAGAAGGGTGGATTTACAGTGGATGCTTAAACAAGCTGGATGAAGGAGTGTATGCAACTAAAATTGATACTTCCCTTTATTTGGCTAATCGGTATATGATTAAAGCAAATTGTCCGTTAAAAGCAGATTGTGTATTTGAATGTGAATGTGATTGTTGTTATGATGAGTGGTATTTTCTTGAAGATGGTAATGTATTTATTGAAAGTTTTTGTTGTTGCGATAACCCTTTCGTTTATCAAATTGGAACTTATAAAGTAGCAAATAACACATTAACTTGCCATATTAATCCAAGAACAGTTATTGTTAATCATGACATAATCAATAATGTTGACAACGAGCCAGTTTATGAAGAAATATCTGAATTCACATACTATTTTGACATTTCAACTTGTGCTAATGGGAATTTGTTATTATCTGAACCAAATGGAGGCGAACTTGCTGTTTTTGGAAATGGTCGCAGCGTTGCTGATTTTATTCATGGTATTAAAAAGAGGAATATTTATCAAATGTTAATACTATAAAAATATGGCTTATATAGAAAATCATTTAATTCGTGACGAACAAATAGAACACTGGGCTGAGTTACATTGGATAATATTTATTTCATTCCGATCTCTCCTTACCTTATTTATAGCACCCATAATACAAAGATGGGCTTCAGAATTTACGATTACCAGTAAACGCATAGTGAATAAGACAGGATTGTTTAAGAGAAGCACATTTGAGATGAATCTTAATAAAATAGAAAGCGTGCAAGTTGAGCAAAGCATATTAGGTAGAATACTAGGATATGGAAATATCATCATCACTGGTACCGGGGGCACTAAGGAGGAATTCCAAGATATCGCCAAGCCTATAACATTTAGGAAGAAATTTCAGGAATTGAGCTCGTAAAACAGTGAAGTGCCTCTGAGTCAAATTTCTTTGGCTAATAAAATTCTCTTAATCAATATCAAGCAATCTATTTAGATAGTTTCTACAGTTTTTTGATCTCCAAACCATAATGGCACTTACGTTTCTCCATGAATTACCCCTAAAATGCTTTAGGCAATTATTTACCTAAGAAATTACGGCTTATTTATTAGTTAAGACTACTTAAATCTAGTTAATTGCCATTTTTAAGCCCTTTATTTCTTTTTAAATAGCGCTAACTCCAGTTTCCAATTTCAGTAAGCATCCCTGGCCGATATTTGTTCTGTCAATCAAATTAACGTACAATTTAAAACAAAAAAAATGAAAAATTTTAACTTTTTAACTAGCGCTATTATTATTTTTTGTCTAACACAGTGTGGAAAAAAATGTGAAGATGTAAATATTCCATACACAGTCCGGGAGTCTTATACAGAAATGGTAAGTAAATCTCTTGAGTTAGATTACCAAAAATCCTCGTTATATTATGAGAGAATACCTGGAGCAATTTTATTTGATGAGTTACCACAACTTAAAACAAAATGTACAATATCAAATTCAAGTAAGTATGGCGGTAATTTTATTTTGTCGGCAAGAATTGAAAGTCAAGGGCAAAACATTACATTTAACGAGTCCTTTTACATACCTGCCTATTCGACTAAGGATTGTGAAATGGTAAAGAATATAAACCATTATAGTTTTCAATCCGACATAGAACTAAGTTCATGGAAGGTAACTGCACCTACTATTACTGTTCAAGTTGAAGAGACGCGATACCGCGATGTGACCAAGTACCGCTTATGCAATACCTGTGATCCCGCCTGCCAATCTGATGTTGCAACTAGGTAATAAAATTGTTACTAAGCAATGAGTACATTTTGCCGGTTTTTAATACTTCTTTATGATTTCAATAAGATTAAAATATGCATTTAAATCAAATAAAAGATAAAATAGCAACTTCGCTTAAAATTCACAAGATTTCAAATAGTGTTCAAGCAATTCCTTTAAATGACACAATTCCACATTATCTCAAAACCATTTGGCAATATGAAGATCAGTTATGGTGTTTTTGGCACTATGGAAAAAAAATCGGTGGTTTTACTACTATAAAAGATCCAAAGACAGGAGAAATTAGATACAAGTATTATAAAGCTATTTATGCTTGGGCTTACGTGGTAGAATATTTTTATTCTTTTCATCAAACACACACTGAACTTACTAATCAAATACTACACAAAAGTTCAGAACCAAAAATCCGAATACATTGCTTAATAGAGTAAATCAGTCATTGGTTAATTTTATTTATGAATCGGAACCAAACCAAATGAAGCAACCTCATGAATGGCTTATGAATAAGTTTATCAAATTCTATATAGTAAACATCGAGAATGAATTGCAGAAGCCTTTGGATCCAGTCGATTATAAAATTCGAATGGTTGAATTGGAAAATTATCGGAGATGGATGATAGAAGGCTCTCTTGGTAATTTGAATATTCCACACCCATTTTTAAGACCTCAATGGATTCAACAATTGGAAAAAGATTTGTCAATTAAAGGAAACGATGAGTGTCCTAATAATTTTCATACTATACTGGAAGAATATTTTACAAAAAGAGATTCCGGAGTTGCTATGGAACATAGTCATTGGAAGGAATTTTTTCAAGAAAAGGCATCCTGTATAAACCTTTTCAAAAAACTATTACCTATACTTGGAAATGATCACGAAGATTGGCCCTATCAAATGATTCTGATACATCTTTGGTATGTCAAGATCACAGAAATGGAAGGCTATTTATTGTATAATCAGGCACTGAAATGTAATCTTAAGAGGAATTTGATCTCTTTTGGAAATCTTTTATATTTCTTAATATGTAGAGATTGCAATGAAACGTCGCTGTTGAAAAAATTGGAAAAAGATATGATAATGCGAGATAACCATAAAGGCTCTTTACGCTTGGGTAATCTTTGGTCTAAAGAGGCTTTCGAATTGCCTATTACAGAATTTGGTTTCGCAAGGCTTTGTGATGAATTCCAGGGAAGATTTCCTGACTTAGGTAAGTTATAAATGTTTGAATAATTGAAGATTTGATCATTAGAAACGCTTCTTATTTTTTGCAATTTGTAAAAGATACATTTAATTTCAATTCATTACTGAAATACATCAATGTTATACAATACATATACCAATATAATAGAGACTCTATCCAATTCCTTTACTTTGTTAATATTTAAAACAGATCATTAACTTAAAAATAAATTATTTGTCTTTTTAAAAAATGACGATTTAAGTACCTATTATTAATTACTAACTATTTTTCTTAAGATTTACAAATATTCATAAATCACCATCTTGCAAAGCGTTAAACTCACTACTCCAATAAATAAATAATAAACAAATTTCTCGAGGTTCTTCATTCTGCTGGAAAAATGAGCCATAAGATAACCACCGGTTGATTGACCGATTGCTATCGTTAATCCTACTTTCCAATCGATCATCTGATTCCATTGAAAGATGAGTATGATAAGGATTGTATAAGAACTCACCATTATGATTTTAATAATATTAGATTTTATAATATCAAAATTTAATAAGTAAGTCATGATAAAAATAAAAAATACACCCATTCCCAGTTGAATAAATCCTCCATAAAAACCTAAAATAAAAAACAATGGGATGTGTATCCATGCTGATAAGTGTGCCTGACTCTTATGTTGTGATAACCATTTTTCCGGTTTGGCAATAATGAGAATCAGCATCAATACCATTAGTAACTTGTAGATTCCATTAAAGAAATCCGGACTGATGTAAACAGCTGTTATAGCTCCTGCAATGGCGCCAATAATTCCTGTTAAAATATATGGTTTGGTATTTCCTACCTCAAGTTTGTTCATTTTTTTAAAAGCTAACAAACTAAAGACTCCTTGACTTAACAAACCAATTCTATTTGTGCCATTTGCAATTTGCGGTGGCATTCCAAGAAACTCTGTCATGAGTCCTAATGTTATTATCGATCCGTTTCCGGAGAGTGTGTTAATTACTCCTGCCAAAAAACCACCAGAAATTGCAATGATGATTTCAAACCAACTCATTTGATCTCCTGGCAAAGTTCAATCAACACACCATGCGCAGACTTCGGATGAAAAAAGCAAACCAACTTATTGTCAGCTCCTTTTTTAGGTTTCTCATTCAAGCAATGGAATCCTTCTTCTTTTAGTCTTTCCATTTCTGCATTGATGTCATCTACTTCAAATGCAATATGATGCATGCCTTCCCCTTTCTTGTCAATGAATTTAGCAATTGCAGAATTCGAATGTAATGATTGCAACAATTCAATTTTTGATTCTCCGGTTTTAAAAAAGGAAGTTATCACACCTTCTGACTCTACGATTTCTTTTTTGTAAGGTTTTTCATTAAAAAGTAAAGAATAAACTTCATTTGCTTTTTCAATATCTTTTACTGCAATGCCGATATGCTCTAATTTCATTTTTTTCGTTGTTGGTTGATGGTTTATGGTTGTGAGAGGTTGACACGCTTACAGGATACAAGCTGACTGGTTGATCAATTAAGAATTAAAATTAATTTTCAAATTTCCATTTAATATTTAATCAGAGTTTTCTCAAGCCCGAGGCTTGATGTCGCTACGACTTAAGGAGCACCTTAAGCCGAGTTATTTTCAATTTTCAATTTTCAATTTTCAATTAGATTAGAGCTTCAGAGCTTTAAAGCATCAGAGCTTTTTCTTCATCCAAACATCTCCAACTTGATCTTCTTCTTATCTACATTCATTTTTGTAATAAGATTAGCGACGGCTTCGTCCAGCATTGTATTCCAACCACAGATCATAAATGTAGAATTATTGATTTTCTTTTTATCAAGATTCAGATAAATGGGATGAATGTAGCCGGAATGAAAATGCATGTTTTTTGTATTTTTTGGAAGTTTATTTTCTCTTGATAAACAAATATCAATATGCAGATTTTCAATAAAGTGAGCAAAATCTTCTAATTCCTCATAATATAAAATGTCCTTTTCTTTCCTTGTTCCAAAAATTAAGTGAAGTGAATTATAGTGAAGTTTTTCTTTGTCAATTTTTTGAAGCATAGCTCTGAATGGTGCAAGACCGGTTCCGGTTGCCAGCATAATAATGGAATGATCTTTAGCATCCGGTAAGACAAATGTTCCTTCGGGACCTTTGAATTTTATTTTATCTCCTTTATTGATTTCATTGAAGAAATATTCACTTGCAAGACCATTTTTTTTGTAGGAAATAATAAGTTCTATAATATTAGAATTATCAAAAGTATTTGCGATTGTATAAGATCTCCAACGGTCTAGTCTTTTTTCGCCGGTTGGTAGATCAAAAGTGAAAAATTGCCCTGCCTGATAATCAAGTGGTTTGTCATGAAGAATTTTGAACCAAAAACGATTGGTTCCTTTGGTCTCTTCACGGGACCCTATTAGTTCTGCATCATACCATTGCGTCATACTATAATAACAAGATAAAGAATAATTGGTTATACAACCAATTAATACGGGTTTAAAGAATTAGCTCTTTGAAAGGAATTAGATTCGAATACCCCTTTGTAGTGAAATATTTCAGCGTTTCTTCTTTGCTTCGATCACTTGTAACGAGTACAAGGTCTCCGTGCCATGCGCCTAAAGATTTTACTTCTCCCCAGTAATCCGAAAACAAGGAAGACTTAACACGTTCTTCCTGAATGTAATCTGAAACAAGTTTTTCATGCTCTATAATCCAATTTTCAAAAGCAGAAAGTGTTTTTAGTTCGAGCACTTTTTCAGACATTTCAGAAATCTTTCGAATCGAATTCTTGTCAGGAATCTTATTTTGAATTTTTTTAACAGCTAATTTTGAATCTGCTTTTTTTCCCAATGGGACAAAAAACAAATTGTCCGCAAAGGATGGCATAAAGTCAACATCATTTATGCTCAGACTATCTTT
>JABFRV010000122.1 GCA_013140975.1 Saprospiraceae bacterium | reverse complement strand
TTTTTAATAATTTTAATCTTTAAGGAATTTCAATTCTTTCTTATTTATTTGATAAGAAAATTAACTTCATTCATTCATTTAAATAGTCAGTTGACCTTTCAATTCTATAAAACGAATTTAATAAGACTATCTATAATTAAATTAAAATTTTCTTAAATCTTTCATTTTTACGTCCCCAAAGGAAACTTTTTCGTTCATAATGGGATTCTACTTAATATGCGGCAGCTAAAAATATCACAAAAGATCACATCCAGAGAAAGTGAGGGCTTAGAGAAATATCTTCTGGAAGTCGGTCGTATTCCAATGTTGACACCTGAAGAAGAAGTAAGCCTTGCAAAGAAGATCAAAACAGGAGATGAAATTGCTCTTAAAACTATGGTAAACGGCAATTTGAGATTTGTAGTTTCAGTTGCAAAGCAATACCAAAATAATGGATTGTCCCTAAATGACTTAATCAATGAAGGGAATGTAGGTCTGCTAAAGGCTGCAAAGAGATTTGATGAGACAAAGGGTTTTAAATTTATTACTTATGCAGTTTGGTGGATTCGCCAATCTATTTTGCAGGCTATTGTAGAGAATAGTCGAATGATTCGATTGCCTTATAATAAGGTTAATTCAATTACACAGATCAATAATTTGCAACAGAAATTCTTGCAGGAATTTGAAAGAGAACCTTCTGTTTCAGAGCTTGCAGAATTAATGGAAATGACTGAGGAAGAAATGACTGGTATACTAGGCAGCAATGCTCGTCATAGCTCATTGGATGAGCCTATTAATGCTGATGACCCTGATATGGCTAAACTGGAAATACTTATTGATGAGAATCAGGAAACACCAGAAACATTTTTGATGGATGAGTCTGTGAAGCATGAAATTAAATATGCCTTAAACCATTTATCACCTGTTGAAAGAACCATTGTTAAAATGATATTTGGAGTGGATGGTGCAAAAGCAGAATCTATAGATGTCATTGCTTCTACTATAGGAATTTCCGGGGAGAGAACAAGACAACTTAAAGAACACGCATTTAGAAGGCTGAGAAAATTAATAAAACCTGCCCAGCTTTATTAGGTTTCTGGATATTAAGAAGTAATTTTCTTTAATAATTCTTCCTTTATTATCTTTGCCACATGACCTTGCGAAATCAGATCCGTTTTATTGTATATCGCGTACATGAAAAAGGCTTGGAAGTGCTCCTTATGAATAACCATATTCAGGAAAATACATTTCATATTCTACGTGGTCCTGATTTAAGTCATATAGATCTAAAGATAGATTTTCAGGCTATAGAAATTAACTCTGTTGATGATAATGGTCAGAAGATTAAAACTCTGGCAATCGAAGGTGACTGGCACGATATTCCGAAAATCCGCACCTTGATAAAAAATGATCTTTATATTGTAAAAGAAAAAGTAAAGGATGTAGTTCCTGAGATTACACAAGGTTCCTACATTGCAATTAAAGATGCTTTCAAAAAAGTTCTTCCTAATGAATATTCTATTTTAAAAGAATTAAAAGATATCATCAAGGATCGGAATATGATCAGAAATATCTGAAAAGTCTTTGAATATGCATTCTTTACCTGAAAATTACTGTATTCAACGTACAGATTTCCAATTTAAAAATTTGAAATCTGTTTATCATGGAAAAGTAAGAGACGTTTATGACTTTGGTGAAAAATTAGTCATTATCTGTACAGATAGAATATCAGCATTTGATCATATTTTACCTAGACCGATTCCTTATAAAGGACAGGTGTTAAATCAGATAGCCCAACATTTCTTAGAAGCTTCATCATCTATTTGTCCGGTATGGTTACAATCTGTGCCAGATCCAAGTGTTAGTGTTGGCTTAAAATGCCTTCCAATACCAATTGAGATTGTTGTAAGAGGTTATCTGGCCGGTCATGCATGGAGAACATACAAGAATGGAGGAAGAAGCTTATGTGGAGTCAGATTGAAAAATGGGATGAAGGAGTCTCAGGAATTTGAAACTCCAATCGTTACCCCTACTACTAAAGCATCAGAAGGCCATGATATGGATATTTCAAGATCTGAGATTATAAGCCAGAACATTGTTAGCAAAGAAATACTGGATAAGGTCTATGATTATGCTTTGGAATTATTTGAAAAGGGAACAAGTATGGCATCAGAGAAAGGTCTGATTCTTGTCGATACAAAGTATGAATTTGGAATTTATAATGGAGAAGTAATTCTTATGGATGAAATTCACACCCCTGATAGCTCGAGATATTATATTTCTGATGGATATTTTGAGAAATTAGAGAATTCCAAACCACAAACACAATTGTCCAAAGAATTTGTCAGAGAGTGGTTAATGAGTTATGGTTTTAAAGGGCAGGAAGGGGAATTAATGCCGGAAATGCCTGATGCTTTTGTGTGGGAAATCAGTAAGAGATATATAGAGCTCTATGAAAGGATCACAGGAAAGGAATTTCAGAGAAATGATGCAGTGTCTATTGAAGAAAGAATAAAAAATAATCTGACTGAATACTTCTAATAAGACAATTTAGAACTCAATAATAATATCATCTGAATTTTATTGCTTTTACAGGATCTATTTTAGATACGTAGTATGAAGGAAGCAACAAACTTACTACAATAACAATAAAAAATATTATATTGACAACTAAGAATAAGACTGGATTCAGACTTATGGGTGCATGATCAAGATAATAATCTGCTTCATTTAGTTTAATAAATTTAAACTTGTTCTGAAGAAAGCAAAGTCCAATACCGATCACATTTCCTATAATCATTCCTCCTAAAATGATTCTAATTCCATATCGAATAAAAATTTTTCTTTGGTCCCAGGTTTTCATTCCTAGGGCGCTTAACAATCCAATCATGGGTGTCCTGGACATGATTAATATCAAAAGTATGGTTGCAATATTAATAATACATACGAACACAATGATTCCAAGTATAAAGTATTTATTAATATCTTGTAGTGAAAGCCATTCGAATATGTAAGGATATTTTGTTCTAATTGATTCTGAGTATGCTGATGGAGGAAGAACTTCATCGAAAAGAATTTCGTTGACTTTGTCTACGTTAGGTAAGTCATGAATAAAAACTTCAAGACCCGTTACTTCGTATTCTTTCCATTGTAATATCTGTTGTAATAGTTTTTGATCAACAATTGCAAATGTTTTGTCATACTCTTCCAATCCTGTGCGATAGATGCCTCTCAGATAAAGTTTTCTTTGAATATGCTGATTGTCAACAAAGAAATGTACAATAATCGAGGAGCCCGTGTCAATTTGTAATTTTTGAGCAACTTGATCGGATAAAATAATATCTCTGGAATGTGTACTGTCTGAATATCTTATTTTGCTTCCTTTCTTAAGGAATTTTGTAATGGCTTGAAAATTATTTTTTTCCGTAATTCCTTTTAGCAAAAGGCCTTCAACCTCATTATTGATACCCAGAATGCCAGGAACAAGAGTAAATTCTTCAATATTAAGTATTGTATTATTTCCCGTTTTTAAAGATGTAAATCCATAATTCAGGACATTTTCTTTAATAGTTTTGGAATTTTCTAAAGGAATGCTCTCAATGGATCTATTACTGCTTATGTCTGTGATGTGTATATGTCCCCAAAAACCAAACACTTTGTCTTTAATCTGTTGCTGAAACCCTTCAAAAACAGACGAAGCGATAAGTACAATAGTTGTGCACAAAGCTATAGACACGATCGCAATTCGAATTATATGTCGAATGGATGATTGCCTAAAGGACAGGAAGGTCTTGTTTTCTATAAATTTACTAATATTCACGATCCTGGATACTTATTGTCTTTTTTCCTGATTGAAGTGATTTTTGTACCTTGCATTACTAAACAGCGGTTATATCTTTGCCGCCTTTGGTTAGTAAAATTTTTATGCAAAGAAAGAGCTTTTTAGAGGAATTAAGTTGGAGAAATATGATTCATGACAAGACTCCTGGTGTCGAGGACTATCTGAATCAGGGGATGGCAATAGGATATATCGGATTTGATCCTACAGCGCCTTCATTGGGGCTCGGCAATTATGTGCAGATCTCATTGTTAAGTCTTTTTCAGCAAAGTGGCAATAAACCGATCGTTGTAATGGGAGGTGCTACAGGAAGAATAGGAGACCCCTCAGGAAAAGACAAGGAACGGGATTTAAAAACCCTTGATGAGTTAGAGTATAATATTCAGAAACAGATTGATCAGTTTTCAAATTTTCTTAATTTTCATGAAGGTCCTAATGCGGCACTTATGGTCAATAATTATGACATTTATAAGAATATGAATGCCTTGGATTTTTTACGCGATGTAGGAAAGAGTATGACAGTAAATTACATGCTTTCTAAAGAATCCGTAAAAAAAAGATTGGAAACGGGAATTTCATTTACCGAATTCTCTTATCAATTGGTACAAGGTTATGATTTTTATAGTCTTTGTAAGGATTATTCATGTAAATTGCAAATGGGAGGATCTGATCAATGGGGAAATATAATTTCCGGAATTGATTATATAGGCAAAAAATTACCCAATGAAAAAGCCTATGCAATTACAACGCCATTGTTGACTAAAGCTGATGGAAAAAAGTTTGGAAAAACCGAAGAAGGTAATATTTGGTTAGATCCTAATCTAACAAGTCCATACCAGTTTTACCAATTCTGGTTAAATTCAGATGATGCAGATCTTGCAAAATTGTTTAGATATTTTTCCTTTAAACCCAAAGAAGAAATATTGGTATTGGAGGAATCATTTTCAAGTGATCCCAGAAATTGCAAACAGGAATTAGCAGCGGAAATGACACAAAGGATACACAGTAAATCAGCATATGAAAGTGTAATGAAAGTTAGTGAGTTATTATTTAATAAAGACTGTACAAGAGATTTCTTACAAGGATTAAGCGAGACAGAATTCCTGACAGTAGGAAAAGAAATACCGGGATTTGAAGTAGCTAAAGATCAGATTCGAAATAAAGTTGGTATACTAAATTTGCTTTCTGAAATCTGCCCAATTTTCAAATCCAAAACAGAAGCAAGAAATGCTTTGCAAAATAACGCCATAAGTATAAATAAAACAAAAGTTAGCGATCTTCAATATGAAGTAGGAATCGATGACTTAATGCAATCACAATTTATCATGATTGAAAATGGTAAAAAGAACAAATACTTAATTACTGCGAAATAATTTCCTCAGTATGGATCCACTGATGCATCTAAAGGAAATTTATTTAAAGGGTAACTCCGGAATCAAGCCGATTATTCCATTATGTTATGAAGAATTAGAATCTAAAGCTAAAAAAGCTTTACCTAAAAATAGCTATGATTACATTTATACTGGCGCAGGAAAGCATATAGGTGTAAGTAATAATCAATCAGCATTCAAAAAGTATGCTATTAGGCCGCGAATGTTGCATGGAAATGCAAGCCTGGATACATCGGTAAAAATATTTGATACACAGTTGCAAAGCCCTTTTCTTTTTGCGCCCATAGGAGTTCTCGAATTGGCTCATCCTAAAGGAGATCTTGAATTGGCAAAGGCATCACGTAATCTTCAAATTCCGATGATTATCAGTAATCAAGCTTCATATAGTATGGAAGCGATAACGGATACGCTGCAAAATATGGATCGATGGTTTCAATTGTATTTTAGTAAAAATTACGAATTTGTTGAAAGCTTAATACAGCGTGCCGAAGAGACCAAATGTTCTGCAATTGTAATTACAGTTGATACCACAATTTTAGGATGGAGACAAATGGATTTACAGAATGCTTTTCTGCCATTTACATTAGGTAAAGGGATTGCGCAATACACTTCTGATCCAGTGTTTAAAAAACTCATGCAACAAAAACCAAGTTCTTACAATAAAATGGCAATTACACCTGCACTTATAGTTAATATGCTTGGTGCCTTGAGTCGATTTCCAGGATCTTTGTTGTCGAATCTTGTTTCAAAAGATCCAATAAAAGCAATCAGAAAATTTATCGAAATTTATTCTAAGCCAGATCTTAATTGGAATGACATACGATGGATAAAATCTAAAACAAAATTGCCTTTACTTATTAAGGGAATACTTAGGTCTGATGATGCTAAGATAGCAATGCAGCATGGTGTTGACGGAATTATTGTTTCCAATCATGGTGGCAGACAGGTTGATCATGTAATTTCTTCTTTAGATGCATTAGTGGAAATCAAATCTCAGATACCTGCTAGTTATCCTTTATTATTAGATAGTGGAATTAGAACAGGTACAGATGCATTTATAGCTTTATGTCTTGGTGCAAAATCAGTACTAGTCGGTAGGCCTTATGTTTATTCACTTGCCATAAACGGACATCAGGGAGTTACAGAATGTATGAATAATTTCATAACCGAACTTCATATTATGATGATGTTATCTGGTGTTAAAAATCTGAATGAATTGAGCCCTGAATTATTAGTGAAAAATTAAGAGAATTACGTTATATTTGTGATGTCCTATAGGGCAGGGTTACTCCCTTTTCTCTCAACGAATTATAAATTACGCATGATAACTAAGACAGCTTTGAATAAAACTATTAGAATCTTACTTGTATTCATATTTGCGAGCAGACTTGAGCTTTTAATTTCGCAATGTGCCAATGCAGGAAACGACAGTTTAATTTGTGGATTTAATTATACATTGGTTGGAACTCCTTCTAACGGTCATTGGTCTTATGTGTGTGATTCTTTAAGTGAGACTGTGAGTGTAGATAGTTTAAGTCAGGACAGTTTGAAAGTTAAAGTAGGTGTATGTGGTAGTTATGTTTTTGTGTATCATGTGAATTCTGGTACATGTATTAGCTCAGATACTGTTGTAGTAAAATTTGAAAACACTTCATTTCGATCAGATGAAGTGTCATATAAGATGCGAATTTATTATCCTTCAAATACTTGTATAAATGGAACCGAAGATTCTTGTGGATCCAGAAGGTCTTTAATTGGAATTATACCTCCTAAGCCGCAGTGGGAAATCTCAATGTTTGGAAAATGTGATTTGTTTTCTGCCAAATCTACAACTTACGGACTTGTTGATTCAACTTGTATGGCTGACAGTATTGTTCTGGATGTGAATTCCATATCCAGAAAAGATACTGTTGTTTGGAATACAATACAAGATGCATTTATTCAATTAGACTCTAATAAAGAGATAAGCACGAATACGTTTAATAATTTTATTAATTTTATTTCACAGTCAATTTTAGAAAAGCTCGAACTTAATTGTCCTTTGCAAAAATGTTTTAATTCCTCTAATGCGACATGTACAGATACGATCGAAATTGATACGATAAATATTATTGTTCCTGTGCATAAAGGTGGAAGGTGGTATCTTCAAGAATCAAATAGTGTCAATACATTAAATGACTCTACTGTGATAAATGTAAATGGAAAAAATTACCTTATTCGATTTGAGAAAGGAGTAACTTATGTTGGTCCTGATCCAGTTGAGATTGATTTATATTCCTTAGATAATGGAGGAAATATTATTCCATTGGAAGAATCTTTAGGTCTGAAGATCGTCTGGAGAGAAGAATGGGAAAATGATACAATCTCTTTTCAATATGTAAGGGAAGTAGAACAGGATAGATGTTTTTGCAACGGAGTGACTACCGAATTTTTATTATTTAAAATGCCTGCTGCCCCAAACCTGGATTGTGATAGTATTTGTCTTTATTTTTCAAAAAATCCAACACCTAAGATTGATGGAAAAGATCTTTTTTGTTCAGGATCTTTTACAACGCTAGAATCAAATAAGATTTATAAATCTTACAAGTGGAGTAATAGTGATAACGCTCGCTCAACACTAATTTATAATCCTGGAAAAGTCTACCTGACAGTTACAGATGAGCTAGGTTGTGAAGGAGTAGATTCTATTACAATTAAAAGTTCGACTCTGCCCAATATTCTAATTCAAACGAACAAGGTAGCTATATGTAGAGGGGAGTGTGTCAGTTTAGTCGCTATTACTGATACATCGAATAAAGTTGTTTGGAATAATACTGATACAGTAAGATCAATAATAACATGTCCGGTTAATGACGAGACGAGTTTTGTAAAAGCTATAAATAGTGATGGATGTGTGAAAGATACATCAATCAGAATAAACGTTTTTAATATTCCTAACCCAATTTTAGAAAAAGAACTAAGGCTAACATGTTCAATTAAGTCTGTAATTCTTAAACCTATTGATCCGGATCTTGGAATTAATAGAAAGTTTAGCTGGTCAGGTCCTGGAGTTTTCAATTCTCAAAAAGATTCATTAAGTTTTTCTGTGAATGTTCCCGGAATCTATGTATTTGAAGTCAGAGATACATTTAGAAATTGCATTGGAACGGACACAATTTTGGTTATTCAAGATACTGCTAACCCGAAAGCAAGTGCAGGGCCTGATTTATTGTTAAATTGTAAAAATCCAAAGATAAATTTAATAGCAGATTCTTCAAGTATAGGCGCTGGCTTCTTAATTACCTGGAGCGGACCTTCAATTACTATAAATAATCGAAACGATATAAATCCTGAAGTAAGTCGCCCAGGAATATATATTATCAGGATTAGAAATATTGATAATGATTGTGAATCTCTAGACACAACTCGTGTTGCGTCAGATTTTAGTCAGCCTAATGCCAGCCCTGGTGGAGATAAATTTTTATTTTGTGATTCAACATTTATAATAATTGGAGGATTGAATACTACCATTAGTCCGGATGTAGAGATTCTTTGGAATGGACCAGGTATTGATACAGCAAATCGTAATATTGCAAGGCCTTCTGTTTCTGTGCCTGGAACATATACTTTGATAGTTGTAAACAGGATTTCATTTTGCTCTGATACAGCAGTCGTTATTGTTAAAGCACCCGATACTTTGCCAGAAATTGTATTAACCAAAAATGGAAATTTAGGATGTAACATGGATTCCGTTATAATTTCAGGAGCAAAGAGTATAGGGGATAAATTAAGATTTACCTGGAGTGGACCAAGAGGGTTAATAGGTTCTGGGTTTGATTCAATAGTTGTTAATTCTACAGGAAAATATTTTTTATACATTTATGATTCAACTTCACATTGTAATGACTTTGATTCAATTGTAATTGATGATACAGGAGGAAGGCCATTTGTAAATGCCGGACCAGACCGCACATTAACATGTGAAGTAATCAGAGTAACATTAAATGGTTCAGTAAATATTCCGTTAGCAGATGCAAAAATAGAATGGACAGGACCCGGTATAGGCGGAAATAGTTCAGTCCTTCAACCGGCAGTAGATAAGGCTGGATTTTATGTGCTTAAAATTACAGATTCCAGAAACAATTGTGCAGGTGTCGATTCACTAACAGTAATAGAGAATTTAGTTAAACCGGATTTGGATTTAGGGCAAGATCTTACGATAAACTGTTTAAATGATACAATTAACTTGCTTGCTAAAATAGATAATAATAGACCAATATTTGATTTCAGATGGAGTGGTCCGGGAGTAAATGCTGGTAATTTGCGAAATAATCCTTTGCTTATAACAGTTCCAGGTACATATTCGGCTCTCATAAATACTCCTAATCCAAATTGTGTTGCTTTTGATACGATTAATATTGGAATAGATACAGCGCGTCCGAAATTAAGTATTCCGGATACTTTGTGGTTTGATTGTGATAATCGAAATATTTTTTACAAAGTTCCTGATGCATCATTATTGGATTCTGTAGAATATTTTGACGAACTAAATAGAAAGATCGTTCTTACAAATAAAGGATTTGAAGTTAATTTTACAAGAGAAGGAAAACATTCTTATATCGCACATTACAAAAATGGTTGTGAAATAAAAAGAGTGGTTAATATTATTCCTTATACATTTATTAGTCTTGGGAATACAATTGTTGATTCAACTTGTAGTGATCTTAATACAGGTTCAGCAGAAATTATTATTGTAGGGGGAGATGCACCTTTTTATTTGGAATTAGATGGAAGTAAGGCAGACACAGTTCGTAAGTTCTTCAATCTCGGTGCAGGACAACATAAAGTTAGAGTTTATGATAGGAATGGACCAAATTCAAATTGTTTTGTAGATGTATTTTTTACAGTGTACGAAAAGCCTACTCTTAAAGCATTTGATACCACTGATTATAACATTATGTTTTGTAAGGATACTGCTCTTGATGCTAAAGTTATATTGAATACTTTGTTGAAGGATTTAACGTATGAATGGATTGTTGATGGAAAAGTGCAATCTCCTGTTCTTCCTGAATTAGTTATAAATAAAACAGGATTGTATCAACTTCGATTTGTGAACATATATGGGTGTGGAATAGACACTTTTAATTATTTTGCAACTCAATTTGTTAGTCGAGCGGATACGTTTATATTTCTTCCCAATGTTTTTACACCCAATGAGCTTACCAATAATGTTTTTAGACTGGTTTATGATACTGTCAATATTAAGTTTGAAATTGGAACTTATAGGATGCAGATTTATAATCGATGGGGACAGGTAGTCTTTGAAACCAATGATCCTGACGCTAGTTGGGATGGAACTTATAAGGATCAACAAAGCCCAACTGATACCTATTGGGTCTTAGTTAAGGGTGTCCTGGATGTCTGTGGAGCAAGAAAAGAAACAATCATTAAGAGAAGTTTAAATATTATAAGATAATCCTTAAAGCGCTTTTCTTGTTAATCATAGTATCAAATAGGCATACTATTTGATATATTATTATTAATTTTAATGTATAAAGTACTATGAATTTGCGTATTATATTGATAATGAGCCTTATAGCTATATTTGCTTCATCGGCTTCAGTGGTGATATATCATCAATATCATGAAAGAGAGCAGCTTCAACTTATAAGATCCTTAAAGAATCAAATAGCTTCAGGTCAAAACTGGGAGAGGAAGGTTGCTTTCGAAAGCCTTGTTAACCCTGGATTAGGTTCTTCAGATTTTGTTTTTGCTTCAAGAATTTCGACTCCTGCTGTTGTTTATATTGAAGGACAGAGTCTCGAGGAGTCTAAATCATTCTTTGTGGATAAAGCATATTCCACTGGATCTGGCGTAATTATCTCGCCAGATGGATATATTATTACGAATAATCATGTTATTGAAAAATCAGGAAATCTCAAAGTGTTGTTAAATGACAACAGAGAGTATATAGCAAAAGTTATTGGAACAGATTCTAATACTGATTTGGCACTTATAAAAATTGAAGATAGTGGACTACCATATTTAGAGTTTGGCAACTCTGATTCCGCAGATGTCGGAGAATGGGTATTGGCAGTTGGTAATCCCTTTAAACTTCAATCCACTGTAACAGCAGGAATAATTTCTGCCAAAGCACGAAACATTAACATTCTAAACGCTCAGCAATATCGAATCGAATCATTTATACAAACGGATGCGGCAGTGAATCCCGGCAATAGTGGAGGTGCATTGGTAAATACGAAAGGTGAATTAATCGGAATCAATACAGCCATAATGACTTTTACAGGTAGATACGAAGGATATTCATTTTCAATTCCTTCTAATCTCGTGAAAAAAGTTATTCATGATTTAAAGGACTTTGGAGTTGTTCAGCGAGGATTATTAGGAGTGACAATAGAGAATGTTGACGATCAAAAATCCAAAGAATTTGGACTAGCACGTGTGTCTGGGGTTTTTATTTCCAATACTTCCAAAGATGGCGCAGCTGATTTGGCCGGCCTGAAAGCAGATGATATTATTATTGCAATTAATGAACACATTGTAAATAATGTCGCCGAACTTCAGGAAATAGTTGGAACTATGAAGCCAGGAATGGAAGTAAATATTAATTACTGGCGGAACAAGCAATTATTTAAAACCAAAGCTATCCTAAAAAATCAAATAAATTCAACTGAACTTATTGCAACTAGAAAGGATCCAATTTTAGTAAAGTATGGAATTGAAGTTCGTGAGTTGAGTGAAGTAGAATTACAAAACTTAAAAATTAAAGGCGTTAAAGTAATTAATATTCATAGAAATAGCATCATAGCGAATACCAACATGGCACCTAATTTTATTATTACTTCAGTGAATAATAAAAACATTTCATCAGTCAATGAATTAATTCAGGAGATTGAGAATTCTAAATCAAAAATATTATTAAACGGAGTGTATGAACAGTATAAGGGACAATATCCTTACAGTTTTTACAAAGAGTAAAAGTATAGGTAAAAAATGACGGAGCAAGAATTGGAATGGAACAAAAATGAAGATCACTTTAAATTATTGTTAAGCAAGCTCAATAAAGAGCTGGATAAAATTAAACTTGGAGGAGGTCAGAAAAAACTGGATGCGCTTGCATCGCAGGGAAAATTATCTGCAAGACAAAGAATTCAAAAATTAATTGATCCGGATAGTGAAATTCTGGAATTATCAGAATTTGCAGGCTATGAATTGTATGAAGAGCATGGAGGTTGTCCATGTGGAGGAGTCGTTGTGGTAATTGCAAAAGTGAGTAAAAGATGGTGCGTAATCATTGCGAATGATGCTACAGTTAAAGCCGGTGCTTGGTTTCCAATTACAGCTAAGAAAAATTTAAGAGCTCAGGAAATAGCCCTTGAAAACAGAATTCCATTAATTTATCTTGTCGATAGTGCTGGTGTTTATCTTCCTATGCAAGATGAAATATTTCCGGATAAAGAACATTTTGGTAGAATGTTTAGAAACAATGCGATCCTTTCAAGTAAAGGCATACCTCAGATTGCTGCAATCATGGGTGCTTGTGTTGCAGGTGGAGCATATCTTCCAATCATGAGCGACGAAGCCTTGATTGTAGAAAAAACAGGTAGCATTTTTCTTGCAGGGCCTTATCTGGTAAAAGCTGCAATTGGAGAAGAGACAGATAATGAAACATTAGGTGGAGCGAAAACGCATTGTGAAATTTCAGGCGTAACAGATTATAAAGAGGCTAGTGATGAAACTTGTCTTCAGACGATTCGAAATTTGGTAGACAAATTTGGTTCGCCACAAAATGCAGGTTTTGACAAAGTTGAATCCATTGAACCAAAATTTTCCAGTGCAGATATTTTAACAAGATTTCCTGCAGGCAACCTTAAGCCATATTCTATTAAGTCAATCCTTGAATGTATCGTAGATGATTCAACACTTGTGGAGTATAAACAAGATTATGGCAAAACCATATTGTGCGGTTATGCAAGAATTAAAGGTTGGGCAGTAGGGATCGTTGCAAACGATCGAAAAGTCCATAAATCTGGTAAAGGTGAAATGCAAATGGGTGGAGTTATTTATTCTGATTCTGCTGATAAAGCTGCGCGGTTTATCATGAATTGCAATCAGAAAAAAATTCCACTGGTTTTTGTTCAGGATGTTACTGGATTTATGGTAGGAACCCGTTCAGAACATGGAGGTATAATTAAAGATGGCGCCAAGATGGTAAATGCTGTTTCCAATTCTACTGTTCCTAAGTTTACCATTATTATTGGAAATTCTTATGGTGCCGGAAATTATGCAATGTGCGGCAAGGCCTATGATCCAAGACTCATTCTAGCCTGGCCTACTGCAAAAATTGCAGTTATGGGTGGTCAACAAGCAGCTAAAGTTCTAACTCAAATTCAGGTATCATCCCTAAAATCTAAAGGAAAAGAGCCTAATGAACAGGAGGAGAAAGAGCTCTTTGACATGATTAATCAACGATATGAAAAGCAAACAAGCGCTTATTATGCAGCTTCAAGGTTGTGGGTCGATGCAATAATTGATCCCAGAGAAACTCGCAATAAAATTGCTCTGGGAATTGAAATAGCCAATCAATCTCCCATTGATGATTTTTCAGTAGGTGTTATACAGACATAATATCTTTGCGTTTATGAAAGAAAATCAAAAGAATTGGTTAAAAAAAATTGGCATTGCTGGATTTCTCTTCTTTCTTATAAAAGGAATTCTGTGGTTGGTGTTTGGTGCCAGTGTAGTGAATTGGTTATGCAATAAATAAATTTATGAAGTTTAAAATCTTGTTGATTTTTGTGCTTTCTCATTGTGTATGTGAGGTAACTTCTCAATCTAGATCTTCGAATTCATTTGAGAAATTTATAAATACAGATTCCATTTCAAAGATTCGATTTTTCAATAATTCAATTGCTCTTTTTCCGGTTCGGGAATATGAGCTTCCATTATTTTGTAAATGGGAGCATAAATTATGTCTTCGCTATAACTTCTTACCAAGTTTTCGATTGGGTAATTTGAGTATGAGTAATGAATTGGAATATGGTAACACGTTAAATAGATCTATTTACAAGTAATTGTAAATTCTTATTAAGTTATTATTTTCCGATCAAACAATATTCCCGTGGTCATCGCCGGAAATAATTAATTATGAAGTAAGTTAGCTTATTTCAATTATTTTAACTTTTTATTGGATTTGGTTTTATCCAATGCACATTAAATCAGAAATTAAAAATCATTTGCACGACAGATACGTAAAGTTGTTCCAAATAATTTCTTTAATTAATGATTATTTAAAAATGGTTTCATACTATCTATTTAAAAATGGTACAAAAACTTTAAGAACCACATAACTATTTGAGTCCTTATTTGTTATCTTATTTCAGGTAAAAAGTGTAAATTTGCCACATGAAAAAGTCCTTATTGTTCGGTTTGATATTCCTCGGAGGAGCCATAGCGCTTCTGGTATCTGCTTCTAAGGATATCACCTCTTATGCCAGTTTCTCAGACGCCAGAAAGTCTGGTAATGCTGTTAAAATTGTCGGTCAATTGGACAAAACAAAGGATATGGTCTATGATCCTGTGAAGGATGCTAATAGTTTCTCTTTTTATGTTATGGATAAATCAGGCGAGAGCATTCAGGTTATTCTTAAAGCCGCTAAACCACAGGATTTCGAACTTTCAGAGCAAATTGTCGTTACTGGCAAAATGAAAGATAATGTATTCATTGCATCAGATGTTTTGCTTAAATGTCCTTCTAAGTATAAAGACGAAGAAATCTATATTAAATCCCAAAGCTAATGACGGGAATTCAATACCAGGGTGAACATCTCTGGGTTCAGAATTTAGGATACTTATTCATCATTTTTGCATTTCTTTCAACAATTTATCTTGCAATAATTGCTATTAGTTCTTATCGTAAAGAAGGAAAGCAATTCGAACTTTATCATAAATGGAGTTATCTGGGACTTGGTTTTCATGCCATTTGTGTCCTGGGTATAATCGGATTAATGCTATTCATGATGATGAAGCAATATTACGAATATCATTATGTGTGGGAGCACGTTTCTGCGGATCTTCCGATGAAATATATTCTTTCAGCGTTTTGGGAAGGGCAGGAAGGTTCCTTTTTATTATGGATGTTCTGGAATATTGTTTTGTGTTTGTTGTTACTGAGACACAAGAACCAATTCACTTGGATGAATATTGGAATCATTATGATTGTTCAGGCAATCTTAATGAGCATGATATTAGGAATTCATGTGTTTGGATATAGACTGGGCAGTAATCCATTTTTATTATTAAGGCAGACGATGGATATTCCATTGTTTAAAAACCCTAATTATGTCGCACTGATAGAAGGAAATGGAATGAATCCGTTGTTGCAGAATTATTGGATGATTATTCATCCTCCAACACTTTTCTTAGGGTTTTCTTCAACTGTGTTACCATTTGCTTATGCTTTATCCGGACTTATAACCGGAAAATTTACAGAATGGTTAAAACCTTGCCTTAAATGGAGTTTATTTTCAGCCTCATTTTTAGGAATGGGAATCCTTATGGGTGGAATTTGGGCATACGAAGCTCTTTCATTTGGAGGATACTGGGCTTGGGATCCCGTTGAGAATATGTCGCTCGTTCCATGGTTGGTTCTTATAGCAGGAATTCATGGGCATCTGATAGCGCAATCAACTGGATATTCCATTAGGGCAACGATTGTATTTTACTTTTTATCTTTTGCGCTCGTAATATATTCTACATATCTGACTCGAAGCGGAGTCTTAGGTGATACAAGCGTGCATGCATTTACAGGCTTAGGATTGGGGTGGCAGTTGGTAGGTTTTATTCTACTAACATTAATTGTTCCTTTTGTGATTTTATTTCACGCAAATAAATCAATTCCAGCGATTAAACAAGAAGAAAAAATTGAATCGCGAGAGTTTTGGATGTTTATTGGAAGTTTGATCCTTCTTTTTAGCGCAGTATTAATAACATTTACAACCAGCATACCAGTTTATAATAAATTGCTTGATTTTTTTGGTGGAATTGTTGGCGCAGATTGGAAGTCATATCATAGAAGCGCACCGGTAGATGTTGTAGCTCATCATAACAGATTTCAGATATGGATTGCAGTAGTAATGGCATTATTATCCGGTTTTGGATTATACTTAAAATATCTGGGAACTAAATTAAGTGGTTTTAATAAAGGGACTTTTGTTAAAATTGGAATAATCGTTGTGGCGTCAATTCTTCTTACTCTTTTAACAGGATATTTCTTAGATCGGTCAAATATTTCAATTTACGTTTTGCTATTTTCAACCTGGTTTGTAATTTTTGGAAACGCATATTATATATTTACAAACCTTTCTCAGAATCCAAAAATTAAAGGAGCAGTAATGTCCCACATTGGATTCGGATTATTATTACTGGGTATAATTTTTACAGGTTTAAATCGTAAAAACATAGTTCCTGAAAAGTTCTTTCAGGAAGATTCCATATTCCAGGAAGATCCTGAATCAATAAACAGACATTTTTTACTTTTTAAGAATGAAAAAAAATACGCAGATGGGCATTGGTTGAATTTTAAACATGACACCTTTGAAAATAGGTTTAGGAAATATACGATCGATGTTGTAAGAGAAGATACTTCAGGAAAGGTGCAAGAAGAATTCACTCTATTTCCGGATGTGCAATATGATAATAAGTTAACAAAAGTTGCTGCTGCTAATCCTTTTATTCGACATTATTGGAACAAAGACTTATTTACATTAATTGCTCAAATTCCGGCTGTCCAAATGGATGTAGAAAATGCTAAAAAAGTAGAAGATAGTTTACGGTATGAGCATTATACATTTCATTTGCAAGATACTGTGTTAGGTAAAAAATATTATTACGTCCTAAGTGAGATTAATAAAGACTACAAAGATCCTAAGGTAGAGCTGAATGATGATGAAATCGCTTTGCAATTTACCATTCTATCAGGTGAAATTGGACAAACTGCAAATACTACATTAAAGCCGTCGATAATATTCAAAACAGATGAAGCTTTTAAATTGCCTGTTCAGGATTCTAAAACAGGAATTCGAATAGATATTTCTGATTCCCTGGCATATACTATTTCTAAAATGAATCTTAGCGCTAAACCGGTGAGATTTTCTCTCAAAGAGAGTGAGGAATTTAAAGCACCGGATGATTCTAAATTTAAATTAATAGGCTTTGAAAAGAATCCTGCGACCAAGCAATATCAAAAACAAGAAGGGGACATTGTATTGGGTGCTAAATTAGAAATTGAAAAAGATGGGAAAAAATCTGAGCTGATGCCAATTTACCTAATTAGAAATCAGGCAGAAATATTTGTCCCGGTTATAAATTATTCTAAAGGAGTTAAATTGGCTTTTACTCATATTAATCCGGAAAATGGCAACATGGAGTTTGAATACACTCCGCTTAATTTACCTCAATCGATACCCTTTAGAGTAGCTGAAAATGCACCCCGTACTGATTATATCGTAATGGAAATTATAGAGTTTCCAGGTATCAATCTTGTTTGGACAGGAAGTTTATTAATGGTCTTCGGGTTAGCATTGGCAGCTTACTATAGAAGAAAGTAATATCATGCTGCAAAAAATTGTTCTTCTTGGTTCAGGAAATTTAGCGCATCATCTTGGAAGATATTTTTATAAGAACGGAATTATCATTAGTCAAATTTTCTCTAGAAATAAAATGACAGCTCAGGCATTGGCCAAAAAACTTGATGCATTGGTTGATTCTGATTTGGATCAAATTGTACGAAAAGCAGATGCTTATATTCTTTGTGTTAATGATGATTCAATCAAAGAATTAAGTACGCAGTTAAGTGAGATTCTTGCAAATGATAAATTAATAATTCATTGCTCTGGCAGTAAACCAATTTCGGAAATCAATGAGTTTTTTATTAACCGGGCGGTAATTTGGCCTATTCAAAGTTTCGGGGCAAAATCAAAAATTGACTGGAACGAAATTCCTTTTTTCATTGAAGCTACAAATTCCTGCAAAGACATCGTTGAGCAATTATGCCGGCAGATGAATTGGAAATTTCACCCCATTGATTCTGAGAGAAAGAAACTGATTCACATAGCGGCAGTCTTTGCCAATAATTTTTCAAATTTCAATTTTATAATCGCTAAAGAGATACTATCAACTTTAAATTTAGGTATAGAGGTATTGAAACCACTTGTTGAATCTAGCCAGGAAAATATTTTTATCAATGGTCCAGAAGAAAGCCAGACTGGTCCTGCAAGAAGATCTGACACAAAAGTTGTGCAGATGCATTTGAAAGAGTTGTCTAAAGAGTTTCCTCATTTCAAAGAATTATATAAAGAATACAGCAATTTAATAATGGATTATTATAAAACCAAAAAATAAGTATGAGGCTGTTAGGTAATATTGCTCACCCCAAATTGAATATAAGTGTTTTCAAAAGTAGCGAAAAAATAATTGTTAAATTTGAAGCAGGACCTTTGGAGCAGTCTTATAAGTTTTTGGAAAACGAATTAATATATTCCGTTGATTCTGTTGAAAAGCTACTCACGGAAGAAGTTTATAAGAAGGTATTTGAAGTATTTGATAAAATGTATGAGAATTATAAAGAAATACATATTTAATGGATGCAACTTTAGTTGTTATTTATGATCTATAGATTGAAAGAGTGTTAACTTTAAAATTTATACAATATGAAGTTTAGATATATCAACCAGATTTATTTTCTGTTAGTCGTGATGATTATTACGTTTCCTACATCATGTACTGAAGACTTAGGATTGAATTCTTCAAAGTCTGTTATTAGTTTCGTGTTTTCTACAGGTCCTTATGAAGGACAAAATTTAGAGTTTTCAAGTAGCAACACGAGTGATTTACTCAATTACTATGAACTTAATAATAGGACAAGAGTATTCTGTAATCAATTATCCAGCGTAGATAACAAAGTTTTAAAATCCAACAGTTCTATCAACTTCGCTTGGACAGGTAACCCAATTGCAGGAAAATTTACCACTTTGAATTTTGCCAACCCCGGAGCTCCGAATTCAGGTGACATTGAAATAGACTATCAGGATGGCGAATATTTAAGCGCTAATATACCTTCGAATGTAAATATTCAAGTTAATGAGTATAACGAGGTTGGGAACCTTGTAAGAGGAAGTTTTAGCTTTTCGACGACTCTTACCTATGAAAAAGGTTCTCAAATGGGGACGCTAGCAACAATATGTACAGTTACTTTTTCACTTGTGAGAGGAGAAAACAGGCAATAAATGATTTTAAATACTGAAAAACAGTTACATATATATATTAATAATGTGTATATATAAATCCTTGATTTTAATCTCTTGCAACAAGAGTGAACGATTTGCGTTAAACTCATTAAATTTGCGGCCCTTCATGCAAAAAGAACTTTTTTTAGGTGTTTTATTGGCTGTTCTGGTTGTTTCTTGTAGATCTTCTTTCGAGAAGGTAAGAACGAGTAATGATGGTCCATTAATGCTTAAAACTGCGAACAAATTGTATGCAGATAAAGAATACTTTAAGGCATCTACATTGTATGACATAATATTTACAAACTTCAGGGGGCAAAAAGAAGCAGAGGATATCTTTTTTAACAATGCTTATTGTAATTATTATTTAAGAAATTACGAGACTGCCAATTATATGTTTACTTCATATGGAAGTACTTTTTTCAATAGTTCTAAAAAGGAAGAAGCAGATTTTATGGCAGCGTATTCTATTTATAAAACTTCTGCAGATTATAAATTAGATCAAACTCAGACTCAAAAGGCAATTGATCTTTTGCAAACTTTCGCAAATACATATCTGGAATCTCAAAGAGTAAAAGAATGTAATAAATTAATTGATGAGCTTCGCTTGAAATTAGAATTCAAAATGCTTGAGCAAGGTAAATTATATTATAATCTTCAGCATTTTCAAGGAGCCATTACAACCTTGGAGAATCTATTAATCGAATTTCCTGACACTAAAAATGAAAAAGAAATTCGTGAATTAATGGTTCGATCTGGTTTTGAATGGGCAGAGAACAGTATTTTTGAAAAACAAAAAGAGCGATATTTAAAGACTGTTGAAATAGCAGACTTTTATTTATCTAAATACCCAACAGGAAAAAATTCAGACATTAAAGAAATTCGCAAAAAAGCAATCAGTAAATCAAATAATCCTTTATACAATGGATATCAAGACACAAGTACAAAAAATTAATCCGAATATTCAAGCCAGAGATATTCAGGAATTGGTAAGAAAAACGGGCAGTATTTATGAAGCAATCAATATTATGTCGGCTCGTGCAAATCAGCTGAATGATGATATTAAAGCAGAGCTTCATGAGAAGTTAGAAGAATTTGCAAGTCATTCAGACACAATCGAAGAGATTCAGGAAAATAAAGAGCAGATTGAAATTTCAAAATTTTATGAGAAGCTGCCAAATTCTGTAATCATATCCATCAATGAATTTACCAATGATCAGTTAGAATTTCGCTACAGAGATGAAGAAGCCGCAAATGAATAATTGATTCCTTCATAACTATGAGTCTTGAAGGGAAAAAAATTATTCTTGGTGTCTGTGGGAGCATTGCTGCCTACAAGTCATTGATTCTATTGAGATATCTCACCAAGGCTGGTGCGGATGTGAAAGTTATTCTAACCCAGGATGCACAAAAATTTGTTGGAAAATTAAGTTTCGCAAGCCTTAGTTCCTATGAAGTTTTAACAGATCTTAGTTCTGATGATCAATGGAAAAATCATATAGAATTGGGTCTTTGGGCAGATTTATTTATCATAGCTCCAGCTACAGCAAATACTATTGCTAAATGTGCAACGGGAATCACAGATAACCTGCTTCAGGCAGTTTATTTATCAGCGAGATGTCCCGTTATGATAGCTCCTGCAATGGACCTTGATATGTGGGCGCACCCGATTACTCAAGGCAACGTAAAAAAATTACAATCAATTGGTGTTCAGATTATTCCAGTAGGAACAGGCTTATTGGCGAGTGGTTTAAATGGCGAAGGTAGGTTAGCTGAACCTGAAATCATTTATAACTATATCCTTGATCAATTTAATAAGCAGTCTGATTTAAAAAATAAACGAATCCTTATTACAGCTGGTCCAACATTTGAAGCAATTGACCCTGTAAGATTTATTGGTAATCATTCTAGTGGAAAGATGGGACTTCGATTGGCTGAAGCTGCTTGTCAACGGGGCGCTAAAGTTGATTTGGTTCTTGGGCCTGTAAATGAAAATCATCAACAGATAAACGGATTGAGTATATATAAAGTAGTTAGCGCTCAGGATATGATGAATAAGGTTCAGGAATTAGAGAACCTTTCAGATTACTTTATTTTGGCAGCTGCTGTTTCTGATTTTATGCCAGAAAATGTAGAACAAGAAAAAATAAAAAAAGCCACAGCTGTACCAATTATTAAATTGAAGAATACCCCGGATATTGCACAATGGCTTGGAATGCATAAGAAAAACCACCAAAAATTAGTTGGATTTGCCCTTGAGACGAATCATGTTAAGGAAAATGCTGAAGCAAAGCTCCACAAGAAAAATATGGATATGATCGTTATTAATAGTCCAAGAGATGAAGGTGCAGCATTTGGGCATGACACAAACAAAATCGATATTTTGAAAAAGAGTGGAGAATACATATCTTTCGAACTGAAATCAAAAAGAGAACTGGCGCACGATATTTTAGATGAAATGTTAAAGTTAGGATAATTGAAAAATTTGCCATTTTTATACATATTCGCCTTTTTGTTAATGGCTGTTGTTCCACTTCGAGCTCAGGAATTGGATATGACAGTTATTGTTGTTGCTCCCAATAATTTAACAGGAACTGATAAATCGATGTTTCCAAGAATGGAATTGGCGATTAAAGAACTGGTGAATAATCAAAAATGGACAAACGATGCATTTGAGCCTAATGAAAAAATTAAATGTAAGTTTCAACTGAATGTAAAATCGGATCAAGGGAACAATACATTTACCTGTGATTTATTGGTTGAGGCAACAAGACCAGTATTTGGCTCTAGTTATGAAACAAAACTTATTTCCATCTCTGAAAAGGATATTCCGATAATATATGATCCCACCAGACAACTGGAAAACTGTAAGGATAATTTTACGGATAATCTCAGTGCGCTCGTAACATTCTATGCGTACTTCATACTTGCAATGGATTATGATTCATTTGCACTTGAAGGTGGGGATCCATTCATTGCCATTCTTCAGAATATGGTAAACTCCTTACCAGGTCAGGCAAGGTCCCTTGATGAGAGCTGGTCTCCGGGTAGTAAGAAAAAGAATAGCAGATTTTTTTTATTAGATAATCTTAATCATGTTAGAATGAAGCCATTCAGAAGAGCAATATATGAATACCACAGAATTAGCCTTGATGGATTTTCAAAGAATGTAGAAAGCGCAAGGGCGGAAATGGTAAATTCGGTAGAGGTTATTGCAAGTACTGACCAATCGTTCCCAAATACTTTTTTATTGCAATCTTTTATTGCTGCCAAAAGATCGGAGTTAATAGAGATCTTTAAACAAGGAACCAGCGCTGAGAAAGCAAGAATAATCGCTTCAATGAGTTCTATTGATCCGGCTAATTCCAGTATATATAATTCAATCAAATCCTAATCTTTCAATTTTTTATTTGCCTAAGTTATGAAGAAAAGAAGAATAGCAATTTTTGCCTCCGGTGATGGGACCAACACAGAAAAATTAATTAAACATTTTAAAAATCATAGCTCGATATCTATTGAATTAATTATCAGTAATTCAAGTAAAGCTGGGGTGATTAAATTAGCGCAGAAGAATGATATTCAATATTCTGTGATTAATAAGTCTTTGCTAACGAATAATAGTTATATGACGTCATTGTTAAATTTGTATGACATTGACTTTATTGTATTGGCTGGTTTTTTATTGCTTATGCCACCTTTTTTGGTGAAAATGTATGATCAAAGAATGATCAATATTCATCCAGCCTTGTTGCCAAAACACGGAGGCAAAGGAATGTATGGTTTAAATGTTCATCAATCAGTGATCAGTGCGGGTGACTTGGAAACCGGAGTGACGATTCATTATGTGAATGAAAGTTTTGATAAAGGAAAAATAATTTTTCAAGAAAAACTCAAAGTGGATAGACGAGATACAGCTGAAAAATTATCTAAAAAAGTACAAGAAATTGAACATAGAGTCTTGCCGGAATGGACTGAAAAATTAATTAGTCAAATGAGTTATTACTAAAAGTAAAAATTTGATTTTGAAAAATAAAAAAGGCGAGAAGTTTATAAACAGCTCGCCTTTTTTATTTATTTGACTAATTTGGAAAAATATTCTTTTAGTTCTGTCAGGTTGAAATAAAATTATTAACTATTACAATATTTTATATCAAGCCGAACTTTATCATTTAAGAAAAAGACTTTATTTCCTTCTGACAGTTGTTCGTTTGGCTTTTACATTGCCTTTTTTACCTTTCACTGTTGTGGTTGTTTTTGTTCTTGTGTGCCCTTTAGGACCTGTTACAGTCGTTTTCTTGCGAGTTACAGTATGATTCTTGTGAGCCGGAGCATATCGTTTTGTAACTGTCGTAGAATGCGATCGGATTGGTCTATATACCTTGTGAGCGTTCACACATCTTACTACACTATGATGTCTTATTGGAAAGGCAGAGTATCGGAATCTGATCGGATGCCATACAGCCCAACCTATATTTCTCCAGGGTCTCCACCAGGTAGGGTATACTCTCCATCTCCATGGAGATGAATATACTACATAGCCGGGAGCGTAAACAAATCTCACACAAGGCCATCCCCATACATTCACAACAATAGCTGTATTTCTTTCCAGCAGAACGTTAGGGCCTCCTTCATCATCCGCTTCTTCGTTATCCGCTTCTGACTTGGGTTCAAGGATATAGTCAGCGCCAAAGATTTCTTCATCGCCAATAATTTGAATCTGTGCTTCCTGCTTGCCAGTTTTCTCTAATTCGAGTACTGCAATATCCTGATTTTCAGATTCGGAAACGGGAACCTGTAGAATAAAAATGTGAGCATCCTCTTTTTGTGATCCAATAACCTTGATGTAATCGACTTCGCCATCATTGTTAAGGTCTAAATTATTAACCTTATTGGATTCATCATTAATGTTCTTTTCGAACTCTTCAGGAGAACTTGATTTTTGAAATAACTCTAGAATTCCATGTAAATTTACCTGGTCACCTGCTAATCCTGTTGAATCAGATTGCGCCTTTAGGAAGGGTAGAGATAAAGCAATTAAAGAAGTTAAAATTAATTTTTTCATGGCTTTTTGTTTTTAATTCTAATTGGACTATAAAGAAAAGGATTCGTTTAATTATATCTTAAAAGAAATTTTGTCCCACAATATAAGGAGAGTTTGTTTGATTTAAATATTTTTATTCATGTATTTATGAAGAAATCAATTTCGAGTCATAGCTGATTTTATGAATCAGCTATTGATTACCTGAGATACTTAGTATGGATCAACATCAATAATAATACGCAGACTTTTCCAAGTGTCTTCCTGAAGAATTCTCTGGCTGATTTCTTTTAGTAATATTTTTGTTTTTAGAATCAGATCTTGATTTTTTTCCAGTTTGATATACATTTCCCTGGCATATGATCCTTTAATTTTTGAGACTGTAGGTTCAGCAGGTCCCAAAATTCTTTTTCCAAGTTTGGCTCTCAGTCTTCCTGAATAATGATCAGAGGCCTGAATTAGAGTGTCGATATTTCTATGCCTCAATTCTATTCGAATTAATCGGACAATAGGAGGGTAACCAAATTTCTCTCTTTCAAAAATTTCTCTTTTGTAAAAAGCATTATAGTCATGTTGTATGACTTCCTTTAATACCGGGTGTTGAGTATTATGAGCTTGTATTATTACCTGTCCGATCTGACCTCTTCTGCCAGATCGTCCACTCAGTTGGGTTAACAATTGGAATCCTCTTTCTTGTGCCCGGAAATCGGGATAAAATAAAATCTGATCAGCATTAAGAACTCCCACTAAAGAAACATTTTCAAAATCAAGTCCCTTGCTCAACATCTGAGTTCCAACTAGAATTTGAATTTCACCATCTTGAAAATCTTCAAGGATTTGTGTCTGGCTTATTTTGCCACGAGCTGAATCGAGATCGAATCTTTTGATTTTGGTATCCTTGATAAATTCATTTAATTCTTCTTCTATTTTTTCAGTTCCAAAACCCAGCATTCTCAACGTATTCTGACTGCATTGCGGGCATTTTGTTGGGATTGGTTTTTTGATTCCACAAATATGGCATTTAAGGGCATGAGAATTTTTATGAACTGTAAGATGAATATCGCATTGATCACATTGTGCCTCCCAATTACAATTGGAACATTGTATTACAGGGCTATATCCTCTGCGATTCCTAAATACCAGAATCTGTTTTTTCAAAGCAAGCTGCGCTTTTATTTCATCTAAAAGATCATCTGTAAAATGACCTTTTATTCTATTGAATTTTGTTGCTTCACGAATTGGAATTAGTTTTATTTCAGGCAGTACACTATCACCAAATCGTTTGCTGAGATTCACATAACCGTATTTGCTTTGCGCGGCATTATAAAACGATTCGAGGCTTGGTGTTGCGGTGCCCAATAGTATTTTTGCATGATGATCTTTTGCAAGTAAAATAGCAGCATCTCTGGCATTGTATCTGGGAGAAGGATCAGATTGTTTGTAAGAAGCATCATGTTCTTCATCAACAATGATTAAACCCAGATTTTGAAATGGAAGCAAGACAGATGACCTGGCTCCAACGATAAGAGGATGATTATTGAGACACGCAGACCAAATAGCTGCTCGATTATTCATGCTAACACCAGAATGATATTCCAGTAATTCCTCAGGAAAAAACTTTTTTAATCGAAGAACCAATTGAGAAGTAAGCGCTATTTCCGGAAGTAGAAATAAAACCTGACGACCCGAGGCAATCGTTTCTTTAATTAACGAGATGTAAATATGCGTTTTGCCACTGCCTGTAATTCCATGGAGTAAGCAACAATCATGTGATTCCCAGGAAGTTTTTATTTCATCTTTCGCTTTTTCCTGTTCTTGTGATAATGTTACAATGGAAATTGTTTTTTCAGTTTCCGGATATCTGTATTTATCAAGAATAATTTCTTCAAATATATTTTTTTTGATAAGTGCATCAGCAACAGTAGAATTTACATCGCTCTTTTTTACAAGTTCGTTTTTTCTAATCCACGAGTAATCCTTTTTATTTTGAAGGTAATTTATAATTAGTCTTGTTTGATTTTCGCTCTTTTGGATTTCATTGAGCCTTTCATTCAATAATTGATTGCTATTTCTTAATTCTGAATGTAGACGTATCCATTTTGTTTTTGGAATGTCCTTTTGCTCTTTAAGGTTTTCCATTATCTGTAAAAGTCCCATGTCCATCATCGATTTAATTAAACGAATGACATTTTTCTTTTGCAATATTAGCTGTGCGTCAAAGATGCTTATTTGATTTCTTAGATCCAATGCTTCAAGAACTAAGAATTCATCATCTGATAATTGTAGGTTTTGATATTCTATATCGGATTTAACAATCAATGTTTCGCTAGACAGCCTGAAAAAATTTGGCAAGGTTGCTTGCATTATGTCACTCAGACTGCATAAGTAATATTCTGACATCCATTCCCAGAACTGAAGTTGCTTTTTGCTAAGTATTGGTTTTTCATCAAGAACGTCAAGAATAGGTTTGATTTTTTGCCAGGTGGTGGTATTGCTGATTCGATGTACGATGGCAGCATATTTTTTACTTTTCCCAAATTCAACTTCAACTCGCATTCCCGGCTGGACCTTATCCATAAGATCCTCAGGTATAATATAGCTAAATGTTCCTTCTACGGCAAGAGGAACAATTACTTCGGCGAACAAGGAGTTTGGCGTTTCAGACAAGGTCAGATTGCTTTAGATATTTCTTTTTTCCAATGCAAATGTCCGACAATTGCTAGTATCAGAAAAATAAAAAATTGTATTGCAATAAATGTGATTCCTTTAGAAAAATACAATCCTACACAAACTATGTTGACAACGATCCATAATACCCAATTCTCATAAATTCTTTTTGCAAGTAAGGTATTAGCAATTACGCTACAGACTGCCACAAAAGTATCCGGATATGGATAGGCTGCGGGTTTAATAAAAACACTCGGAAAAATAAGGTGTAATTTACTGACCATAAATCCAAGAATTGCTGTGCATCCAATAATTATGTAGATAGAATTCAATCTTTCTTTAGTATTAAGTGTCTTTATAGGTAAGCATTCTCTTTTTTCAAATCTCCAATTGTACCATCCGTAAATTGAAATGCAAAAAAAATATACCTGAAGAAAAACATCTGAATATAATTGTACTTCCCAAAAAATGATAAAAGAAAGGGTGATATTGATGAGTCCGATAGGCCAGGTTAGTATGTGAGAACGAGCAGCTAAATACACGGCAATTATTCCGCAAATTGTTGCAATGAATTCGATATAGCTAACAGGATACTGTAATATTGTAAAAAATACCTGCTTTATGCTAAAAAATTCCATTGACAGGGGGTAGATTAAAAATTAAAAAGTACGAGATACGAATTACGAAATACGAATGTTGAGATACAAGATAATTTGAATTGGGCACTACGCAAAGAACTGAAAATCTTTTTTCAACAATCAGCCGTCAATCGTCAACAAAATTAAAAATACTTAAGACTCATCTTTGGGTCGATTGCTCGAAGTAATTCATAAATTAACTGTATGACTGCTTCTACATCTGATATTTTAGCAGTTTCTACCGTTGTATGCATATATCGTAAAGGAAGCGAGATCAGAACAGAAGGAACGCCTCCGTTGGAATATGCAAATGCATCAGTATCTGTTCCGGTTGAACGTGATGCGGCAGTTCGTTGTATTTCAATTTTTTTCTTTTCAGCCGTTTTGACAAGAAGCGATTGCAGCTTATTGTGAACAGCTGGCGCATAGCAGATTACCGGGCCATTTCCGCAACGTATACTTCCCTGATCTTTGGTTTTTACCATTGGAGTATGCGTATCATGAGTAACGTCTGTAACAATTGCAATATTAGGTTTGATAGTTTCTGCAATCATTTCTGCTCCGCGAAGACCTATTTCTTCTTGTACTGAGTTAACAATGTATAAAGAGTACGGAAGTTTGATTTTATTCTTTTTTAATAAACGTGCAACTTCTGCGATACAAAATCCACCCATTCTATTATCGAGTGCACGGCCAGTGTAGTATTTATTATTAAGCTTCATTAAAGAATCTTCATAAGTAATTACATTTCCAATGTGTACTCCCATTTTTTCAACTTCAGCTTTATCTTTAGCGCCTACATCGATAAAAATATTTTCTACAGTAGCCATAAGATTCGTATCATTTCCCTTGCGCATGTGTATCGCAGGCCATCCGAAAATACCTTTTACAATACCTTTCGGTGTATGAATATTTACTCTTTTACTTGGAGCAATAGATTGATCTGATCCGCCATTTCTAATGACTGAAATAAAGCCATCATCACTGATATAGTTAACCATCCATGATATTTCATCAGAGTGACCTTCAATAACAACTCTAAATTCTTTTCCAGGATTGATTACACCGTATAGTGATCCATAGTGATCAAGGTGCCAGTCGTGGATGAATGGTTTGATGTATTCCAGCCAAATTTTTTGACCGGATGCCTCATGTCCTGTTGGAGAGGCATTATCAAGATATTGAAATAAAAATTGTTCAGATTCTTTTGTAATCAGTGGCATATTTAATTATGGTTTGAATGTTGATCTGACCATAATTTCGGATCAATGTTCCAGGATTTCAGGCGTTCAAAATCAACCTGTGAGATCTCATTAGCAAACAAAGCACGTGCCAAAAGTGTATCGAAATCAGTCAAACTCGAAAATAATATATTTTTATCCTTAAATTTTTGAGTAGCAGAGCTAAAACCATACTGAAATATTGCAAGTACCCCTACAACATTATAACCTTCATTCAATAAAGCCTGAACAGCCTCCATCGAACTGCCGCCAGTAGATATTAGGTCTTCAATAACGAGCACGGTAGAATTGGGGTCAAGTCTTCCTTCAATCATATTCTTTAATCCGTGCTCTTTGGGCTTGCTGCGAACGTAACAAAAAGGCAAGTCCAAAGAATCCGCAACATAAGCTCCCCAGGCGATACCAGCAGTTGCTACTCCGGCAATCCCATTAATATTTGTGAATAGTCTTGCTTCTCTGGATAAGGCTTTAATGATGATTTTTCGATCTTCAGGATAAGATAAGGCTAACCTGTTATCGCAATAAATAGGAGACCTCAAGCCACTTGCCCAGGTAAAAGGATTTGTTGCATTTAATTTAATTGCTTTAATTTGCAACAATCTGTCAGCTATATGATTAGCTAAATTCATTTAAAATGTCGAAAGGAAGTCAAAGATATGAAATTTACGTAAACAACAAGCCGCTAACTCTTCTTTCTGATGAAGATTTTAAAGACTTGATAACGCCCTCAAACGTACTTGCTTTGCCTTATTCCGGGCAGTCAAAAACATTATTTCAGTATTTAGATGTTCTGGAGAATAGTAATCGCTTTGAACAGATATTTCTTTATGCGAAAGAAGCAAAAGAAATTTTTAATGATATAAAAAAAATACTTCCCTTAATTGAAGCTTCGGGTGGAGTTATTGAAAATGCAGAAAAAAAGGTACTAATGATTTTTAGAAGGTCATTTTGGGATCTGCCGAAAGGTAAATTAGATAAAGGTGAAAGTTTTGAAGAGGCATGCCTTCGAGAATGCATTGAAGAAACAGGATTAAAGGAATTGTCTATGAATAAGAAACTTTGTGTAACATATCACTTTTTTAGAGATAGAAAAAATGAAAGAGCTTTGAAAAAAACGAAATGGTATCATATTCATTCAAAGTTTGATCAGGAATTGAAACTACAGACTGAAGAAGATATCGAGTTAGCCGAATGGATGGATCCAACACTTGCGATCCGGTTGCAACCGATATATAGGAATATTGTTGATGTTTTAACGAACTTTAATGAAGCCGAAAAGAAATGAAAATTGTGCCATTTGAAAAATATGAAGGAGCTGGAAATGATTTTATTATCCTTGATTTCTTTGATCATGGCGAGCTTATCGATTTGAATGATCAGGAGTTAATTGAAAAAATGTGTAATAGAAGATATGGAATCGGTGCTGACGGATTAATTGCGCTGTGTAGAAATAATGAGTATGATTTTCAAATGAAATATCTTAATGCAGATGGACTTTTTTCAACATTTTGTGGAAATGGAAGTCGATGCATTACCATGTATGCTCACCGAAAGTGGAATCGAGATTCATTTCGTTTTTTAGCAGCGGATGGCCAACATGAATCCAGGGTGTTAAATTCTGAAACGGTAAAAGTAAAAATGAAGGATATAAATGCATTTGAAGTCACAAATTGCGGAGTATTTGTTGATTCAGGCTCTCCGCATTTAATACATTTTGTAACAGACTCGTTTACTTATGATGTTAACAAAGAAGGTAGAAAATTGAGAAATGAATTTTCAAAAGAAGGAGCGAATGTAAATTTTATAGATTCAATCTCAACAGAAGAAATTAATATTGCTACATACGAGAGGGGAGTGGAAAATGAAACGCTTGCTTGTGGAACAGGCATTGCTGCTGCTGCATATTACAGCGCAATCTTTAACAAATTATCAGGACAGCAAACCATAAAGGTAAATGCCAAAGGTGGCGCTCTGGAAGTTCAAATGACAATTGATGGATCGAGAGCTACTGATATATGGTTAACCGGACCCGCAAAGCGAGTTTATTCCGGATTCTGGGGTTGAAATTTCGAGTATAAAATGGAATTATGAAAACATTTCAGTTCCGGCAAAATGAAATGAGCCTTCTATTGCAGCATTTTCATCTGAATCTGAACCGTGAACTGCATTTTCCCCTACATTTTTGGCGTATAATGAACGAATTGTTCCAGGAGCAGCATTCGCAGGATTAGTAGCACCAATTAATGTTCTAAAGTCCTCTACTGCATTGCTTTTCTCTAATATTGCTACAACAATAGGGCCTCTTGACATAAAGTCGACTAATTCTCCATAAAAGGGTCTTTCTTTATGAACGGCATAAAATTCACCTGCCTTCTCCTTAGATAAGCGAGTATATTTCATTGCAACGATCTTGAAACCAACCTTACAAATCATTACAAGGATATTGCCTATGTGTCCAGATTCTACCGCATCCGGTTTTATCATCGTAAAAGTTCTATTACCTGACATCGTATTAAATTTTAGAGTGGCAAAACTAAGTTCTTCGGAATCAATGAACTAATCTTTAACAAGTCATTCAATATTTCTTCCAGGAATTATCCAGACTTTTGTATCGTTTAAAATGAAAGACCTAAAGGCATTTGCCGATCTAATCAAACAGCCCAAAAAGATTGTATTGCTCTCTCACCGCAATCCGGATGGTGACGCTATTGGATCAAGTCTGGGTCTGAGCTATTACTTGCAATTAAAAGGACACCAGACACAAATTATACTTCCCAGTGAGTACCCCCTTGCTTTTGAATGGATGAAGGATGCTAATAAAGCTTTGATTTATGATCTTAGTCCTCATGATTCTGAAAAGGCAGTTAAGGAAGCAGAAATGATAATCTGTCTTGACTTTAACTCTTTGGAAAGAATTGACAAGATTGGTTTGAAAGTACTGGAATCAAAGGCTACTAAAGTGATGATAGACCATCATTTGGATCCAGAGCCATTTGCAGACCTGGTTTTTTCTGAAATTCAATGTAGTTCTACCAGTGAAATAGTTCATAACATAATCGTAGGCATTTCCGGAGAAGGCGCACTTCAGCCGGATATTATTGAAGCCTTATATACGGGTATCATGACTGATACCGGATCGTTTCATCACAGCACTTCAGAAGAAGTATTTACGATATGTGCTCATTTTAAGAAACTCGGATTAAATGATACAAGAATTCAAGAATTGGTGTTGAACAGCCAACCGGATAAATACTTATTATTACTAGGGCATTGTCTTCATGATAGAATGGAGCTATACCCTGAGCAGGAATTCGGATTAATTTATTTGACAAAAGAAGATTATAAAAAGTTTGATATACGCAGAGGCGATACGGAAGGCATAATCAATTATCTGATGATGCTAAAAAGTGTAAAAGTAGGAGCTCTGGTAATGAATCAACCAACCATTGTAAAATTGTCTTTGCGATCTAAAGGAAATTTTTCTGTACAGGAAATTTGCAAGGTAAATTTTAATGGTGGTGGTCATAGAAATGCATCCGGTGGCTCATCTAAATTAAGCCTAGAGGAGACACTTATCAAGCTCAAAGAAGTCATGAAAGTTAAAGAATCAGTAAATACTTAAAATAAATATTATTAAAAATGAAATTAAATTTAATTGCAATTGCATTATTGTTAATGGTATTTTCCTGTAAAAAGGAAGTAAAGACAACCTTAAGCGGTTTTAATTATACCATTGCAAATGATCAGAAAGGAGATAATGTTAAAGAAGGAGATTATGTCTATTTCAGATACATTGTAAAAGTTAAGGACTCATTGGTTTTTAACTCCGTTTCTCAATCACCGGATATAAAATTCAAATTGCCGAAACAAGAGAAAAAAGAACTTAAAAATGCTCAACCAATCGTCGACGTATTATACTATCTTTCGAAGGGAGACAGTGCGATCGTAAGCCAGGTTATTGATGATGAGATTAGAAACCAAATTGGAATACCTGATGCTAAGGAATTGACGTTTCATGTTGTATTGAGTGATGTAAAAGATCAGGCAAGCTATGAAGCAGATATGAAAGCGGAACAAGCTTTGATGGAAGCTAAAAGAGCAGAGAGTGCAGCTTTGTTGCCTGCTATTCAGGAAAGCATTAAGAAAACGATTGCAGACTACAAATCGGGAGCTAATAAGTCACAAATTATTACAACTGCTTCCGGCCTTAAATACATCGTACATGAAACAGGAACTGGTCCTAAGCCACAAGTTGGGCAAGTTGTTTCTACAAAATATTATGGTACGTTAATGGATGGAAAAATGTTTGATAATTCTTTTGAAAGAGGACAAGATCTCCAATTTCCACTTGGCCAAGGTCAGGTAATAAAAGGATGGGATGAGGGATTTGCTTTGTTGCCTGTAGGTTCAAAAGCAACGTTTTTAATTCCTTCTGAATTGGGTTATGGTGCTGCCGGAAGCCCTCCAGTTATTCCTGCAAATTCAGAATTGTTGTTCTATGTTGAACTTGTTGGTGCAAAATAATAAATTGTCGCAAGACTTTTGTCGAGATAATTATTAAAATATAGAGCCGGAATTTTTCCGGCTCTTTTTGTTTTAGGTGACTTTGATATTTTAAATAATCAACAAATTTATTTTAATAATAATCTGTTGAAATTATTTTAGTATAATATCTTTTCTTCTGTCAATTCATTGTTATTCTGTGTCTCATTTTTTTCTTCATTCCATTTTATATTTGTGGTCACATACATTGTAGCGGCAAGAATTGAGAATAACATAATGGTTCCAAATAGTAATGCAGTTTTCTCAAGTTGAATAATAATGAAAATGAATGAGAAAAACGTAATTACCAAGCTGCTCAATAAGTATACTGAGGATTTATTCGAAAATATTGATTTGCTAAATAAAAATATTAAAATCGTTACCGATATAAAAGATATAGCATATGCTGAATTAAAGTTTATAAATTCTGATATTGATAAAAGTAAAGCGAAGAAGATTGCGAGTGCGAATCCAATGAGCCCATATTGAAATAAATGAACCTTTATTCTATAATATATTTCTGTTAAAAATAGAGAAAGAAATATAACAAGAATAAAAAGAATGAGGTACTTGCAAGCTCTGTCCGTTTTGGAGTAGTGATTCACCGGGTTTTGAATGTTCATCCCGAATATCGAATTTCCAACTTTGATTAAGCGAGTCTCATTAAAGAAATTAGGAACTTCTTTGTTGTATTCAAGAATATTCCATTCTGCGGTAAAGCCGGTGTCCGTTAAATTCCGATCCGGTAAGTATTCTCCAATAAATGAAGGATCTGTAAAAGTGGAAGAATACTTTAAAGAAAGTTTTTTTGCTGTTGGAGTAAACAATAAACCTCGACTGCCTTTCAATGAAAGAGGAATGCTTATGTTAATTTCTTGAATTTGTGAATCGAGTGGTATGATCGTATGTAAGCCTGTATTAGATGGATCATTTGTTTTAAATATTCTAT
>JABFRV010000049.1 GCA_013140975.1 Saprospiraceae bacterium | reverse complement strand
GCATTACTCAATTAATGAGCCTAATACCATTGATAAACTAGATAAATTTCAATTATTAATTAATTCTCTAAAATGTTCAAATACATTATACTCAAACAGCCCTATTGAATACGCTGGCGCTTTAAATCAATGTGTGGAAGTTATACTTCGAACCGGCATTGCAGATATTTCATTTGCGGATAGTCTCTTAGAAATAGAGTCGAAAATTCTTAGGGTTGATTCAATCGATTTAAAGAACATCTTTAAAGAAAATTCTTTTAATGAAATTACTATATATTACAATTTGGTTGGATTATCAATTCTTAAAAAATCAGATACAACCCTTACTCAATCAGCACTATTTAGCTTGAAGAAATTAGTCAATCAACTTGAAATAATAACTGAAAACTTTACTGATTTTAAGAATATTCCTGAAAATCAGATAAATTCATTTCTTCTAATAGCATCACAATACTTTTATCATTCTAAAGATCCAAAGCTAAATAAAATTCTTAATCTATATAGGCAAAAAGTAAGTCAAAGCATTTCCAAAGCAGTCAATTTTATGACAGAATCTGAATTAAGTCAATTCATACAAAATGAAATTTTTTCTAAAACAGATATATTCTTTGAACTTTATGATCCTAATATAATGGCGGATGATTATACTTCATTCTTATTTCAGCTTGCACTCCAGACCAAAGGATTGTTGATGCGAAAAAGCACTGAATTAAATAAATTTATTGCTGAATCAAAGGATTCTTCTATCGTATCATTATTTTCTAAACTTTCTGCTTTAGAGTTACAAATTAAAAATAGTCCTGATCAAAAATCCATACTTTTCAAACAAAAAGAAACTTATGAGAGAGAATGCCTTAGGCTATTACGTTCCACACATAAAGAAGACAGCTTTAATATTTCCTTATTAAAAGAAAAGTTAAACAAAGGTGAAATTGCAGTAGAATTTATTAAATACAAGTCCTCTTTTAGAAAAAATTCACCGGAAAAATATATGGCGCTAGTTCTTGATAGTGAAAGACTATATCCAGTCGCAATACCATTATTTGAAGAATCACAACTCTTGAATTCAAATGCCTATTTAAACATAAGCAAAACTACAGAAAGTGAATTAGCATCCAATTCAAACGCAAGGGGAACAGGATTAAAACCAGTCAAAGATAACAATCACAGTCATCATTATAAATTAATCTGGGAACCAATTTTAAAGACATTTCCAGAAACGAAATTAATTAACTTTTCATCGGTTGGAATTTTAAATACATTAAATCTTAATTCTCTTTCAATAACGAAAAATGAAACTATGATTGACAAATACAAATTACGACAGTTCACAAACACTTACAACTATACTACCATCAGTGTTAACCAGCCTAAGGTTTTTGATAAAGTTTTATTAGTTGGCGGATTAGAATATGGTGAAAATTCTCAAATTTCAAAGATTGAAGATCAATTGCATTGGAACTATTTACCTGGGACACTAACGGAAACAAAGTCAATACACGAATTAATGAGAAAGAAAAATTTAAATACTACGCTAATTTCGGGATTACAAGCCCGTGAGGAAATAGTAACTGAGTTTCTAAAAGAATCCTATGACATAATACATATAGCTACTCATGGTTATTATTACAATATTCAAACTGTAAGTAATAACAGCAAGAACCATTCTCATTCTAACCCTCTCTTTAATTCAATGCTTGTTCTTTCAGATGCTAATTCAATAGCTAAAAAAGATATATTCACAAAAAATGGTTATTTAAATGCTTACGAAATTAGTTGCTTGGATCTTTCCAAAACAAAAATAGTGGTTTTATCAGCTTGCGAAACAGGAGTAGGCCTTAATACCAATCGGTATGAATCTACATTTAGTTTAGTTAGAGGTCTCAAAATTGCAGGAGCAGAAAATATTGTTGCGAGTTTGTGGTCGGTTAGTGATAGGTCAACAATTCAATTCATGACTAAGCTTTATTCAAATTTACTTAATACCAATTATTCGGTCAGTGAAGCATTCCAAATTACACAACAACAGGTGAAAGCAATACAATCCAATGATTCTAACTGGTCTGCCTTTATATTAATCAATTAGATCTTCAATTCGCTCTTTAAAGAATATGAATAAATTTAAATTTGATGATAAATAAATATTCCTATATACAGAAAAGCTCTACTAAAAATAAAGGCACAAATTATAGGTCCAAAGTGAAAACTTGAATCTAAATATTCTCTTCCAAATATACCACCTATAATAGCGCCAAAAACAACCAATGCAACGTAGAAATAATTAAATTCTATAATTGGCTGAAAAGTTAAATCCGGGCCACCTGGGGGACGAATTGGCCTTGTCGATGCAACCGAACCATCGCCCGGAGGTCGAATTGGTCTTGTCGATGCAACCGAGCCGTCTCCTGGAGTTCTTATTGGCCTTGTCGATGCAACCGAACCATCGCCCGGGTAATAATCATAAGGCGAACTATAATCATTAAAAATATTAAGACCCGCAATCCCTATGAATATATAAAGAATCGTGTGCATCCATTTAATTTTATTTGTTAGCCTACTCATATTCAGTTGATTTAGTATTAATTATAATCTATTACCTGTTAATTTTGTTTTGTCCGACATAAAAATACCCCTTTTGGTTAAATTAACCAAATTTTTATTTACTAGACACATTGAGTTCATTTATCTCCCTTTACATTTGTTATCAATCTTTTCTGTTTTTATAAAGAAAAACCAAACTCTTTTTCCAATATTTCTTATTTTGCAACCATCAACCACTATCTATTAACCATTAACAATTTACCATTAATCATTATCCTTTAACCATTTACTTCGAAGCCAAGCGAGCCTTCTTCAACAATACCGGATTAGGCAATTATTCCCGTTGGTTGATTCAGGAATATGCAAAGCAATATCCGGAGGATCAGCTATATTTATTGAAGCCTGATAGAAAGAAGTCCTCTTATGAAAATTACTTTACCGAGCCTAATATTTTCACATCCAACTATCCGAATTTTCTGGGTATTCCACGTTTTTTCTCATTACTGAAAAAAGTGCCTAATGATGGAATTTTTCACGGTTTAAGTGCAGAAATTCCAATTCTAAAAAAGCCTGTTAAAAAAGTAATTGTAACAATACACGATCTGATCTTTCTTGCGAGGCCTCAGGATTACAAATTCATCGACAGAAAAATTTACGAAGCCAAATTATTGCACGCTGTTAAACATTCTGATGTCATATTATCTATTAGTCAATTTACAGCGAATGCATTGAAAGAATATGTCGATTTTGATTCTAGCAAACTTAAAGTTCATTTTCAAAATTGTAATTCAATTTTTTATAAATCCTTATCCGAAGAAGAAAGAAATATTGTTCTCTATAAATATAATGTTAGCTCTCCGTATTGGATCTGCGTTTCCAGTTTCAATGGAAGAAAAAATATCAGATCCATTATTGAGGCTTACTCCTTAATTCCCGAATCAGATCGTATTCCAATTCTCTTAATTGGATCCGGATCATTACAACAAGAATGCAAACAACTTACAGAAAAATTAAGGCTTACAAATCATATTCGGTTTCTGGATCACATCCACCCTATTGATTTACCGGCACTTTATCAATCAAGTATAGGCCTGATTTATCCAAGTGTACTTGAAGGATTCGGAATTCCTGCTCTTGAAGCGATGGCATCCGGAATTCCATTAATCGGTCACAAAGGATCTTCAGTGGAAGAAGCCGCAGGGAAAGCAGGAGTATTCGTTGATTGTTTATCACCTGAACAACTTTCTCATTCAATTATAAGCTTGCAATCTGATCAACAACTCAGACAAGAAATTTTATCTCACACACAAAGTCAATTATCTAAGTATTCAAATGAAAAGTTGATGGCGCAGTTAAGGGAGATATATTCAAGTTAGTCGCGAGTCGTGAGTCGTGAGTCGTGAGTCGTGAGTCGTGAAAAAAAGTCGCGAGTCGTGAGTCAAAACTTATAGAGGAATTAATATTTAATTATTACAATAAGTTGGAAACAACAATCCTCGAGACTCGCGACTCGCGACTCGTATTAGCTTCCAAATTTCTGTATGATTTATTTGATTGCCTGAATTAATTCTTCAAATACTTCGAATAATTTTTCTGATGATGTTTCAATTGTGGAGATTACAGATTCTATAGTGGTTTTTTCATTCTGTCCTGTGTCAGGTGTGTTGTTAGAAACTATAGAAGCAGCAAGAATTTTTAGTCCGGATTGATGAGCAACAATAGCTTCAGGAACAGTTGACATTCCTACTATGTCTGCTCCTAACATACGGATCATTCTGTATTCAGCTTTGGTTTCAAGGCTTGGGCCTTGCAAACCAAAATAAATTCCTGAATTGAATTCGATATTTTTACTCTGACATATCTTTTTTGCACTCGATAATAAATGTGAATCATATACATCTGTCATATCAGGGAATCTCAATCCTAATCTTGAATCATTGATTCCTCGCAATGGATTCTCGGGATGAAAATTAATGTGGTCTTCAATAAATACTAAATCACCGGCTTTCAAATCAGGATTCACCGTTCCGCTTGCATTGGTTAGCAAAATATTTTTTATTCCCAAATGCTTTAACACGCGAATGGGGTAAGTAACCTCTTGCAAACTATATCCTTCGTAATAATGTAATCTTCCTGAAAGTATTATTAAATCAATTCCCTTCCAACTTGCAAAAATTAATTTTCCGGGATGTGACTCAACAGTTGTTGGTACGAAATGGGGAATAAGCTTGTAGCTGATTTCTTTTTTGATTTCTATGCGATTAACGAGTTTGCTTAATCCAGTACCAAGTACTATCGCAGTTATAGGATTAAGTTCTATTCGTTCTTTTATAAATTCTACTGATTCTTCTATTTCCTGAAGCATGTTTGTTTGCTTAATATATTTATTAATTTATGAATTCCTTCTATCCTGTTTTAAAAGGAATTAATCAACGATCATCGTACTCTCCTTCAATTCCTGCTGAATTATATTTTTAGGCAAAGAAATATATTCGTATTGTTGATTTCGCAATTGAGGCCTGAATCCTGCTTCTTGAATCGCATCCTGAATTCCCTGAGCAGTAAATCGTTGTTGCGCTCCTGCTGCAGATACTACATTCTCTTCAATCATAATACTACCAAAATCATCTGCACCTGAATGCAAACAAATCTGCGCTGTGTTTTTTCCAACGGTTAGCCATGATGCTTGAATATGAATTATATTGGGAAGCATGATTCTACTCATTGCAATCATTCTAATGTATTCATCACTTGTACATTCATTTCTTGCACGATTGAGTTTTCGCAACATTGTACCTTCATCCTGAAAAGGCCATGGAATAAAAGCAAGGAATCCTTTGGAATGTATAGGTTTTTCAGACTGCACCTCACGTATTTTAACAAAATGTTGCATTCGCTCCAGGTTGGTTTCAACATGACCAAACATCATAGTTGCAGAAGTAGTAATGTCTAGCTGGTGAGCCGCACGCATAACATCCAACCATTCTTGTGCTCCACATTTTCCTTTAGACACCAATCTTCTTACTCTGTCATCCAGGATTTCTGCCCCTGCTCCTGGCAAGGAATCAAGTCCGGCATCAACCAATTCTTTAAGTACAGCTGAATGCGACATTTTTTCAAGTTTGCAGATGTGCGCGATTTCAGGAGGCCCTAGTGCGTGTAATTTTAAGTTGGGATAAAGCGATTTTAGTTCTCTGAATAATTCCGTATAAAACTTTAATCCGAGATCAGGGTGATGCCCGCCTTGTAGCAAGAGCTGCTCACCGCCATAACGGAACATCTCTTCAATCTTAATCTTGTATTCTTCTATTGAAGTTATATAGGATTCTTTGTTACCCGGTGGCCTGTAAAAGTTGCAGAACTTGCAATTGGCTATGCACACATTCGTGGTATTGGAGTTTCTATCGATTATCCAAGTTACATCCTTTGCCGGAACAGCCTTGAACCTTAAAAGGTTGGCCACCAACATCAATTGAGGTGTTGGGGCGGTTTCAAAGAGGAAAAGCCCCTCTTCCGCGGTAAGGGATTCTTTCGACAGTCCCCGAGATAAAAGCTCTTGATAATTCATCAGTCTGAGGGAAAAGTAGTATCTTCGCCCTGATTTTCGAAAGGGAACATCTAAGTTCCCTTTTTTGTTTGTATAAATCAGCCTTATGTATACAGAAGAGATACACAATTTGCTGAATCAGAAATTTGAGGAAGAAGGCTTCCGGGATTGTTTTTTAATAGATATTGAGCAAAAAGGAAGAAACATTTGGATCTTTCTGGATAGTGATAAAAGTATTACTTACGATATTTGTAAGGCAATAAGTCGACATCTGGAAGCTGTTTTTGATGAAAAGTCCTGGTTTGGAGACGATTACATATTAGAAGTTTCCTCAGCTGGAATATCAAGGTCATTACGTTACCCAAGGCAATATATCAAAAACCTTGGAAGAGATATCAAAATTCAATGCCATGATAATACTTCGTATGAAGGTAAAATCTGCAAAGCTGATCAAGAAATTGTAGGTATTGAATTCGAGGAGATATCAAAGGAAGGTAAAAAAAAGATTAAGTCTTTGAAGAACTTAGACATAAAATATTCAAATATTAAAGAAGCAAAAATCATTGCAAGGATATGAACTTAGTTGATTCATTTGCCGAGTTTAAGGCCGGGAAAAACATAGACCGCCCCACATTGATGAGGGTACTTGAAGATGTATTCAGGTCATTAATTAAGAAAAAATACTCTTCTGATGAGAATTTTGACATTATTGTAAATACTCAAAAGGGTGACCTCGAAATGTGGCGTGTTCGCAAAATCGTACCAGATGGTGAGGTAACTGATGACTTAAAAGAAATAGCTGTGTCTGAAGCACAGGTAATTGATCAGGACTACGAAGTAGGTCTTGAATGTTATGAGCAATTAAGTCTGGAAGATTTTGGACGTCGAGCGGTTATGGCAGCAAGACAGACTCTCGTTTCGCGAATTATGGAACTTGAGAAAGAAGACGTCTTTAACAAATATACAGATCGCGAAGGTGAAATGGTAATTGGTGAAGTGAATCAGGTTCTTAAGCGAGAATTACTCATATTGGATGATTCTACCGGTTCTGAATTACTATTGCCAAGAACAGAAATGATTAAAGCAGATCATTTCAGAAAAGGTGATATTGTAAGATCGATTATCAAGAAAGTAGAATTGCGCAATGGAAATCCTTTGATTACACTGAGCAGAACAGATCCTGCTTTTCTTCAGCGTCTCATGGAACAGGAAGTTCCTGAAATTGAGGATGGACTCATTGTCATTAAAAAGATTGTTCGATTACCCGGTGAACGCGCAAAAGTTGCGGTTGAATCATTCGATGACAGAATTGACCCTGTTGGAGCTTGTGTCGGAATGAAAGGTTCAAGAATTCATGGAATTGTTCGTGAACTCCGCAACGAAAATATAGATATCGTTAACTACACGACCAATATTACTTTATACATACAAAGATCTCTAACACCTGCGAAAGTAAATAGTATTGATATCGATGAAGCCAATAAAAAAGTAAGTGTTTACCTAAAAGCAGATCAGTTATCACTTGCAATTGGTCGAGGAGGAGCCAATATAAAACTAGCTTCCCGACTTACAGGATATGAAATCGATGTTTACAGAGATGCTCAGGAAGGAGAATTAGATGATGTAGATTTAGATGAATTTGCAGATGAAATTGAAAGCTGGGTTATCGATGCTTTGAAAAATATCGGTTGCGATTCTGCACGTTCAGTAATAAATTTAAGTGTGGAAGAATTAGTGAGAAGAACAGATCTTGAAGAAGAAACCATTGTTGAAGTTTTAGAAATATTAAATAAAGAGTTAGAAGACTAATTATTCATTTTTTAATGTAAAAAACGCAATAAAAATTTTTAAATAGAAACAAATCATTCATGCCGGGAGGATTACTCATAAAAGTTGCCAAGGAATTCAATGTAGGTCTTCATACCATTGTGGAGCATTTGGTAAAGAAAGGCTATACTATTGAAGAAAAGCCAACAGCCAAGGTAACTGAAGAAATGTATAACGAACTTCTCAAGGAGTTTCAGACTTCAATATTTGAGAAGTCTCAGGCTGATGCAATGCTTCAAAAACAAGTTGCCGCTAACACAGCCAAGGAAAAAGAAAAGGAAAAAGAAAAGGAAAAAGCCAAAATTGAAGTGAATCTTTTCGGTGCTCCTGCTGCAAAAGAAACCCCTAAAGTTAAAGAAGAGCAAAAAGAAGAAAGACCCAAAGAAGTAATTCAGGCTAAAATCAAAGAAGAGGATAAGCCCAAATTTAAAGTCGTTGGTAAAATAAAACTAAAAGGAGAAGAAGTTGAAGCTAAAAAAACTGCAACTCCGGTAGAAGTTGTAATTCCTAAAGAAGCTCCTAAGGAAGAAGAATTAACAAGAATTGAAGCTCCAACTCTTAAAGGCTTAAAAATTCTTGGAAAAATTGATACTGAGAAATTCAAAGACCCACCGAAAAAAGTTGAAGAACCTCGACCTGCACGTTCTTCAGGAGGCCCTAACAGACCTACCACAGGAAACACAGGTAGCAATCAACCAAATTCCGATGCTGCAAAACGTAAACGTAAACGTAAAGCAGTTTCAGTAACGGATATTAATAATGCCAATTCACGCAACACCAGACCTGGAGGCCAACAAAGGAGTGACGACGAAGTAAAAGTAGTTTCTCAAAAAGAAGTTGAAGACAAGATCAAGGCGACAATGGCGCGACTTCAAATTGGTGGAAAAAATAAGCGGCAAAAAATAAGACGAGATAAACGCGATGAAATGCGGGAACGCGCTGAAATCGCTGAAGCTAGTGAAAACAAAGACGTAATACAATTATCAGAGTTTGTAACAGTTTCTGAAATTGCAAGTCTTATGGATATCCCTGTTACGGATGTAATCACAACATGTATGAACGTAGGTATCATAGTCTCAATTAATCAAAGACTTGATGCTGAAGTTATCGAGGTACTTGCAGAAGAGTTTAATAAAAAGATAGAATTTGTTTCCGCTGAAGAAGAAGTAGAAGCAGAAGAAGTACTTGAAGATGATCCGAAAGATCTTGCTCCTCGAGCTCCAATTGTTACAGTTATGGGTCACGTTGACCATGGTAAGACGTCTTTATTAGATTATATACGAGAAGCCAATGTAGTTTCCGGTGAAGCAGGTGGTATCACTCAACATATTGGTGCATATGAAGTTTCTCTTAAAAATGGTAAAAAAGTAACTTTCCTTGATACTCCCGGTCACGAGGCATTTACTGCAATGCGTGCGAGAGGTGCTAAATTAACGGATGTTGCAATTATCATTATTGCGGCAGATGATAAGATCATGCCACAAACCAAAGAAGCGATTTCTCATGCTCAGGCAGCGAACGTTCCAATGGTTTTTGCAATAAATAAAATTGATAAGCCAGGTGCTGATGCTGAAAGAATAAAAGCAGAATTATCACAAATGAATTTGTTGGTAGATTCATGGGGTGGTAAATATTCGTCTCAGGAAATTTCTGCGAAAAATGGTATAGGTATAGAAGAGCTTCTTGAAAAAATTCAATTAGAAGCAGAAGTACTCGAATTAAAAGCCAATCCAAATCGTGAAGCAAGTGGAACAATTATAGAAGCTTCTTTAGATAAAGGAAGAGGTTACGTCACAAAGATGTTGATTCAAAGTGGAACCTTAAAAGTTGGTGATGTAATACTTGCAGGGGAATATAGCGGTAAGGTTAAAGCTATGTTCAATGAAAGAGGACAAAAACAAAAAACTGCAGGACCTTCTGTTCCAGTTATGGTTTTAGGAATTACCGGTGCGCCAAGCGCGGGAGAAAAATTCCGTGTAATGGAAGAGGAATCAGAAGCCAGATTAATTGCATCTAAAAAAGCCCAAATCGCTCGAGAGCAAGCAGCAAGAGCAAATAAGAGAATATCTCTTGATGAGATTGGTAGACGTCTTGCATTAGGTAATTTTAAAGAATTACGATTAATTGTAAAAGGAGATGTCGACGGATCTGTTGAAGCTCTTTCTGATAGTTTAATTAAGTTATCTGTTGAAAAAATAAAGGTATCTGTAATTCATAAAGCTGTTGGTCAGATTATTGAATCTGATGTACTTCTTGCTTCTGCTTCAGATGCAATAATTATTGGATTCCAGGTAAGGCCTTCATCGATGGCAAGACAAGTTGCAGAAAAAGAGGGTGTTGAGATTAAGACATACTCTATAATTTATGAAGCCATTGAAGAAATTAAACTTGCAATGGAAGGTATGCTCGAACCAACGAAAGAGGAAAAGATTTTGGGAGCTGTTGAAGTACGAGAAGTGTTCAAGGTTTCTAAAGTGGGCTCAATCGCAGGTTGTATTGTAACTGAAGGAAAAGTTACACGTAATGCTTTAGTTCGTGTAATACGAGATGGAATTGTAATTTATCCAAATAAGGAAGGTACTACAGCCGAACTCGCATCACTTAAACGTTTTAAAGATGATGCTAAAGAAGTTACTAAAAACATGGAGTGCGGTGTCAATGTTAAAAACTTCAATGACATAAAAATAGGTGACGTTATTGAAGCCTATGAAATGACTGAAGTTAAACAGAAGTTATAATAAGTTCTACAACGATTTTCCTTTTCTCTAAAAAATACTGAGCTGTTAGTGGCATTTAATACTCTTTAAGTTTTTAAAACAAGCTTCTATTTCAATGTTATAAATTTGGGCGTGAAATAAATGCACTTCCCAATCTTTACTTCCATTCTAAAAACTTTTGCTCTTGAATAGAAAGTAATTGAGGAGAGGATAAATGAAGTTTTCTACCTGTTAATATTTCTGCGTATTTATTTATATATGCTTCTGCCATCTTTCTGCTATTAAAATTTTCTACTGCATATTCATGACATAATTCACGATCATAGGAATTATTCAATGCACTTACAATTTCTGTACTTTTTGTAGAAAGAAACCCGATGTCAGAGTGGATTAATTCCGGTAGTGATCCATAAGGTGTACCAAACACGGGGCAGCCATAATAAAGACTTTCAATAATTGCAAGTCCAAAGGGCTCATTCCATATAACAGGAAAGATTAAACCTTTTGATTGATTTAATAATCTGCATTTTTCAGATCCTCCGGTTCTTTTAATAAATTTTACTCGTGGTGATAAAGTAAATCTCAATCCCATATTCATATTGAATCGAACACCTCCCATCACGATTAATTTCTCAGAAGGAGTTGAAGTAATTACTTTAATGGCTCCTTTCACATTTTTTACTCTCCAGGAGGCGTTACCTAAAAAATGGAAATAAAATCTTTGGTTATGAAGATCTGGTTTCATATAGTCATCCCAATCAAGTCCATTATAAACATACTGTTCTGAACCATAACTTGAAGCATGCGATCTGGAAACAAATACAGTATTGCGATCAAGATATCTTTTGTCATTGATATTTCCATGCATTGTAATGAGGTACGGAATTTTAATTCGATCCATACCTTTTAGTTCTAATGGAAAATGTGCAATGTCAAATCGATCCGGAATTTGATCAACAATATTCTGATTGGCATGAATTGTAATAATTTCCGCAAAATCGCAGGTAGATCCTCTTTGCGCCATAAATGTTACTTCATGGCCCATTTTAATAAGCTCCTTACCAAGATACCAGATGACTCTTTCAATTCCACCATAATAAACGGCAGGTAAGAATCCGGTATGGACAAGGAGAATTCTCACAATTTTTAAGCTTGATATTTCATCATTGAATAGATTCCTAAATCTACAATATAAGTAGAATCAATAGCTAAGTTGCTGCAACGTTAATTACAAATAATAAGGAAAAGGAAGATTAAGACTATACAAATTCGATTCACATCATCCGAAAATCGAATGACCAGTCTTACTTACAACCCATCTGCTTTTTAGAAGTTGGATCATTGTTAGGAAAACACATACCTGACATGATAAATTCAGGCTTATAACGAATTAAATCCGGATCATAAAGACCATTTTCCAGAAACTCTGTCAGATCATCTATTTCTGACGCAGTCAAATGCAATGGTTTGAATTGTCTGTCAATTCTATCTAAAGGAACCTGAGCATTCTCTGGAATAGCTCTGTTAAAGTATTCAACGACCTCTCTTAATGTATTCTTACTCGCTCCATGTAAATAGAAACCAACACCTTTAAGGTTATACAATTGTGGAACTTTATATTTATATAAATCATCATCAACACCTGTAAATCCGGCCCTGCCTATGTTCCTTAAATCATTCACATCCGTTCTAAATACTTCTTGCTTGTTCTGAAATAAATTTAAAGCGCCTACTGCTGCAAATCTTTGATTATTGAATGAAGGACTGTTATGACAATTGATACAAGCTGCTTTTCCAAAGAACAATTCCGCTCCTCTCTTTTGCTGTACTGTCATAGCATTCACATCGCCTTTTAGCCATTTTTGAAATGGTGCTCTGTTCGTTAGAATTGTTCTGAAGTATGCAGCGATAGCGTTACTGGCTGTCTGCTTTGTATATCTTTCATCCTCCGGAAGGTTAGGAAATGCATCATCAAAAAACTTTTTCAAACCCAACTCTTGCATTAATTCTTTATCAACTTCTTGTCTGTGTACAAATAATGCTCTTGTATTATTGGATTCAAGACCTTCCATTCCAAGATAGTTGATACTTGTTAAAGAATCCTTTACACCCCAGGCTTCTTTTGTACCTTCATTTAGTCCATTCGCTCCGAATGCGCCGCTCCATAATGCAACTCTTACATACGTTAAATTAATTGTAGGTAATGGTCTCGCTCCCTGTGCATCTACTTCAGATCCTAAGTAATTTCTATTTTTTTGTCTTGCTTCACCAAGATGACCAAATCCAACAGCGCCATCAGCTATGCCCTGAACACGTCCTGCCGTAAAATTCTTTTCAGGAACATGACAAGAACTGCATGAATAAGTATTTAATGATTCTGCTTTTTTAGGTGACTTTGCCAATCCTGTTTCAAAAAACAGAAGCTTTCCTAGTTTCGCTTTTTCTGCCGTTATAGGATTCTTTGGATCTTGATTTGGAAGATTTGCATAATCATCACTTTCAGGCATGATATAGTAGTCAAGGCTACCTGTCTTGCTATGGTCTTTTATTATACTCTGTAATCTTAAATCTATAGAATCAGATGAGATTGATTCTACTTTACAGGAAACCAAATAGATTGATAAAGCTAAAATTAAGCCAAAAATGAATTTATTCACGGGATTACATTTGAGGCAAAACTACGAACAAAAATCGAGTAAAAAACGATTTTTAAGAAAATATTACATAATATTATTATTTAATATGTAATATGTTTATTTATATGTATTTATATGTATTTATATGTATTTATATGTATTTATATGTTTGGTTTATTCTTTGATAAGTATAATGCTATCATTTCGATACGTATGTTCTGATTCGAGTTCCCCGTTCTCTTTAAAAACCTTTAAATAGCCATTTCTTTTTCCATCCTTAAACTCAGCGAGGATCTTTATTTTTCCATTGGGATGAAACACTGAATCTATACCGACAATTTTACCATCAATATAATGTTGTACTTCATACAATTGACCTTCCTTGAGGTAATATAGGCTTCTTCCATGCTGTTTATTGTCTTTAAACAATCTAATTTTAGACAATTCTCCGGTAGAATAATAATCCCACATTGTATCTTGAATTGCATCGTTCTTATCCGTAAAATGTCGACGCTTTATCGTACCGTTTTCAAACTTTATTACATTTTCTTTTAAATCTTTTTTCGTTTCTGATTTACATGATATAAACAACATGGTGGCTAATAATAAATACTTCATATACTACTATTTAAAACTTATTGCGTAAAATTAATCTGTTTTAAAATTGCAATCGTTGAATGAATAATAATAAACCATTGAATTGCAGAAGCTAAAAAAAAAGACCCATACATTTGTACAGGTCTTTTATTATTTATTCTTTAACTAATTCTTATTTCTTCCAAGGTAATGCAACCATTCTCGCTGCAATTTCTTTTCCTAATCTAAGTCCTTCTTCACAATCTTGTCTTACATGAACTCCCAAAGGTATTCTTGACATTGCGTCTTCGAATCCTGCATCCGATAAATTCGAATAAGTTCTAGGTGTACCAACGAATTCAGTTCTACCCTGATGACATCTGTCTGTAAAAGTGAAATGATCTCCATACACAGCAGCTATTGCAAAGAATCCTCCGCCACCAAATGTTGAATGGCCTGATGGGTATGCAGGAAAAGCCGGAGTAATACCTTCAATTCCAGTATATGGATGATCTAATGCAGATTCATAATTTGTTACCTTCAATACATCTTTTATATAATGTTCAGGTCTTTCAAAATTATAATGGAACTTTGAATTCCAACAGACAACTGCAAAATCATTCATCGACAAGCTTAAAAGTGCTGTTGCGTATATAGCCTTATCTAATTTAGAATTATCAAGGATCATGATCTGATCAAGACAAGCCAATAATCTGGAAGGTGGAGAGAAGGTTAAGCCAAATAAATCATCTGACCAAAATTCGCCTATCCACGCATCTTCGTAAGTAACATTTGTATAAGATCTATTTAATACCTCCAGATTCTGAGCATAATACAAGGATGAAGGATCTTCACTGTATCGAATAGGAGCCTTACATATTTTTTGTGATTCAGTTGTTGCGAAAGTTCTGAATTCCCCGGCAAATGGAAACATTGCTCCATCAGGATTATCATTTGTAGGAGTCCACTTTGATGGTATTCTATTTCCGGTTGCATCCAAACTGAATTTTCTCCAATCATAATATTTAGATTTGGAAGGATCATTATTTAAAGGATTGAGGTAAGATTCATGAGCTACAACATCAGTTTTAGACCACTCCCACACAGCCCTTGCAATTTCTTCTCCCCAGGCTTTAGAATTATTAAATATTACATTATTCGTTTTGCCTTGAAAATCTCTTTCGTTGCTTATTTTAAGTTCGTTGATCAATCTTTGAGCATCAGCATTCGTCAAAAAAGATCCTTTAGATGCAGAAAAGAAGGCTACTTTCTCAAACATTCTGCTCATTAAATAAGACTGCACTTCATTAACAACCTCAGGCCAGTAGATTTCATTCTTGGTATTAAATACTGGCAAATTCGCAGCTACGAAACTAGGATGATTTCTTAATGAGTTATATTCCGGCATTCCCGGTATACAAGCTTCATAAGTTGCCCAATTAATATAAGCAAGTGCTCTTGGACCAGGAGCAGGTCGGAAGCCTAAAGCGTCCTTATCAATTCTAAGAAAAAGCTCGTTCCAGTCAAATAATACTTTATTTCCATAAGCCTTTACAGAACGATCATCTGTTGAGGCAGGTACGTCGCGATTACAAGATACCCAGCTTAATCCATATATTAGAATAATAATTGGAAGTAAAAATCTAAAATTCATAAACTCTTCTTTGCTAATTTGAATAATTAAATAAAATGACTGCCTTGCACTAAAGCGAGCACAAAAATAAAAAGTTTTTAAGTAAAATAATAAAAATATTCGAAAAAAAAGTAAAGTGGATACATAATTAAAAAATAATGTATAAATAATTTAATTACAATATATTATATATTAATTATTATCGTATATAAAGATTTACTATGTAGCTTTATTTAGCTTTTTTGCGCTTTTTAACTTTCTTTTAATGGCAGGATTTGTATGTTGAAAAAATTCAATACTTATTAACAAATTCTATTGATTAGGGATGTCTGCCTTCGTAAACTCATACAATTTATTAACCTCCTCTTCTTTGTACCGCTGAACCTGCCCCAAAGCATCTGGAACAACATCACTACAAATGACAATAAGAGAACCCTTTTTTGCACCTTCAATAGCAGAAGTTATTGCTTCCTTTTCAGTATCAAAGATCGTTACTTTTTTATTCGGATCGTGTGATCGGATACCGACCATAAGCATATCTATTATTTCTTTTTCAGACTTTCCTCTTAAATTTTTGTCTTGTCTGATAATAATTTCATCAAACATTGTTGATGCTACATGTCCAATTCCTTCATTGTCTTCCTGACGTCTATCTCCTATTCCGGCAATTATTCCGACCTTCGGCGAACCATCCATCTTATCCGTAAGTTTTTTCAATGCATTAAGACCTGCAGGGTTATGTGCATAATCCAATAATATATCAAAGTTTTTAAAATTGAAGAGGTTCAATCTTCCCGGAGTTTGAGCAGGTGATGGAATAAAACTTTCTAATGCACTGCTTAAGTCTTGCAATTCAAATCCTCTTATGTATCCGGCCAAAGCAACCGGAAGAACATTTTGAATCATGAAGCTTGCCTTCCCACCATAGGTCAGAGGAACATTCACCGCTTTTATAACACGTAATTTCCATTCACCTTTACAAATTGTAATATATCCATTTTCATACAATGCAGATAAGCCACCTGATTTCATATGTTTTTTTATTCTTGGACTATTTTCATCCATTGAAAATAAAGCAATATTACACTTGGCTTCTTTTCTCATATTAAAAACCAGATCATCATCTGCATTTAATATTGCATAACCTTCCGGCAAAACAGATTCAACAACCACTCCTTTAACTTTTGCAAGCTGCTCAATCGTATGAATACCTTTTAATCCCAAATGATCAGGTGCAATATTGGTTACAATTGCAATATCACAATTTTTAAATCCCAATCCGGCTCGAAGTATTCCACCCCTTGCAGTTTCCAAAACTGCAAAATTTACAGTCGGATCTTTTAATACAAATTCTGCAGAACCCGGGCCCGAACAATCACCGGACAACATTAAATGATTTTGAATATAGATTCCATCAGTTGTTGTATATCCTACAGTATAACCCATCAGCTTGGCAAGGTGCGCCATCAATCTTGTCGTAGTAGTTTTCCCATTGGTTCCTGTTACTGCAACGATAGGTATTCTGCTTTGAGAACCCGCAGGATAAATCATATCAATAACCGGAGCAGCCACGTTTCTCGGCAATCCTGCAGCAGGTGCAAGGTGCATTCTGAAACCCGGGCCCGCATTTACTTCTATAACTGCACCACGCGTTTCTTGTACCGGACGACTGATATCTTTTGTAATAAAATCGATTCCACATATATCGAGACCTACAACTCTTGAAATTCTTTCAGCCATAAATACTATGGATGGATGAACATTATCAGTAACATCAACTGAGGTTCCACCTGTTGAAAGATTTGCTGTATCTTTTAGCGTAACTACTTTTCCTTTTTCAGGAACAGATTCCAAAGTTAGATTTTGGCTTTCAAGTTGTTTTAGTGTAATCGAATCTATGGTTATACTGGTTAATACTTTTTCATGACCAAATCCTCTTCTTGGATCTGAATTGGTTATTTCAATTAATTCTTTTACAGTTGATTTACCATCTCCTATAACTTGCGCCGCCAATCTTTTTGCAGCAGCAACCATTTTATAATTGATAACAAGAATACGATAATCGTCACCTGTAATATATTGTTCTACAATTACAGAGTTAGAAATACGCTTTGCATTTTCTAAAGCTGCAACTGCCTGATCCCAATTTTCGATATTGGTTGTAACTCCACGACCGTGATTACCATTTATGGGTTTGATTGCTAGTGGATATCGAAGGGATTTAACTGCATCTTCCAGACCTGCTTGTGTTCTAATAATTTCTCCTTTGGGAACGGGAATTTCTGCTTGTTGTAATAAAAACTTTGTATCTTCCTTATCTCCGGCTATTTCAACGCCAATACTAGATGTTTGAGATGTTACAGTGGCCTGAATTCTTTTTTGATTTCGACCATAACCCAACTGACAAAGGCTATATTTATTTAATCGAATCCAAGGTATACCTCTTGCTTCTGCTTCTTCGATAATTGAACCAGTACTTGGTCCCAGGCGATTCGCTTCGCGTAATTCCCGCATTTCCTGTATATCTTTTGCGAGATCATAATCCACACCTTCAATGATTGCTTCAGCAATTCTGACTGCTGCTCTAGCAGCATATTGACCTACTTTTTCTTCGATATAGTCGAAAACAACATGATATACTCCTTCTTCTCCATAGGTTCTGGTTCTACCAAAACCAACCTCCATACCCGCTATACTCTGAATTTCGAGTGCAATATGCTCAATAACATGACCCATCCAGGTTCCTTCTTCAATTCGTGAATAAAATCCGCCGGGAGTTCCAACACTACATCTATGTTCATACATCCCGGGTAATAGATTTTTAAGACGATCTAAGAATCCGGGAATCGTATTCGTTGGTTTCTTTTCCAGTTCTTCAAGGTCTAGAACCATCACGATTAGCTTATGCCTTCTGACAGACCAATAATTTGGCCCTCTCATAGTATTGATCTCTCGAATTCGCATATTTCGGCTTGTTTAAAGTTTAGAGGACAAAATAGGGAATAATTAGAAAAGAATCTAGAATTTTCAAAACCCGGAAATAGCGCTATAAATGTTATTTGGAACGGTTTCTAGTAAATGGTTTATAAATTTACGATTTCCAATTCCAAAAAAAATATTTATAATGAAACCATATGATTGACCATAAATTCTACATCAATACTTGTCAACTAATCAACTTGTAAACCTGTCAACACGTCAACTTTCAACCCATCAACCCGTCAACTGTCAACCCATCAACTCGTCAACCCTCTAACTCGTCAACCCATACACTCGTCAACCCGTCAACCTGTCAACTTTCAACCCATCTACCCATCAACATGTAAACCCGTCAACTGTCAACCCATCACCCATCAACCCTTATAAAAAGCTCTAACTCTCGTTCTAGAATTCTCTCTTACATTCATATAATAAAGATTAAAATCTCCTTTGTGATAATTTTTACTTTGTAAAAAAAAAGATCCTTTAAATTTGGGTTTGCTACTCCATAAAATATTTTTATAAACTTGAGCAGATACAGCATGTTGCTGTGGGTCTTTGTCCATATCAATTACCATCCCTATATTCTTTTCATTAGAAACAAAATCAGTGTTGTTTTCCCACGTAAGAGGATTCGTAATTATGACTGGCATTTCTTCATTTAAAAATTTTGGTTTGGATCCTGATTTATAAGTTCGCCAACTACAAATGCAAGAAGTCATAAATGGATCTTTGCAAGGTTTCAAATATTTAAAAGTATCAAGTGGAACAGGATACCCAACAACATAAGCAACAATAAGCTTATTCTTCATCGCTTCATTGTCAAATACTTCTTTTAATAGTTTTATAGCCATGAGTGAACCCTGGCTGTGCGCAGCTATTATTAAAGGTCTGTTATTATTCCAATTGTCATAATAATGTAAGAAGGCTTTATATACATCCTGATATGCAAGGTCGAATGCTTTTTTTGCAGAATTCTTATCTTTAGTAAAGAATGCAAAATAATGTGCTTGTCTGAAACGAGGAGCAAATACTCTACCAGTTCCGTTAAAAATACTTGCCTGATATAAAATAGAACCATCATCTGTAATCTTATTCACTTTTGCATCTGTCATCGATGCATTCCATTCGTTATGCGTTTTACTTCCAAAATAACTTGTTGGGTGGAGAAAAAAAACATCTACTTCCTCAGGTACATAGTCAAGTTTTATTGATCCTGGAACTCGATCAGAAGAATCTACTTTAAATGGCAGTGCAGCCCAGTAGTATGAATTCTTGTAATCCGGAGATCTTTCTACCTTACTCTGATCAAATGCATGACGAGGTTTATGAATCGAACATGAAGTGCTGGCAACAATAATAAATACAACAGGTATAAACTTTTGAATGAAAATCATTTAAATCTTTGTTAAGGAATATTTATATAATGATTTTCAATAAACATTTGTTGTAGATTTACGAATATTTAATTATTTTTTGGATTATAATTATAGATGCGAAATACTACCGATATATTATCTCTTACAGATGAACAATTATCTGAATCTCTAATTTCATTGGGTTTTCAAAAATATCGGGCGAAGCAAGTGAGTGATTGGTTATGGAAACATGCGGTTAGATCATTTGATCTGATGACCAATTTAAGTAAAGAAAATCGACAATTGCTTTCCGAAAAATTTTTTATTCCCGCAATTACTTTAGATACGCATCAAATAAGTATGGACGGAACGGTTAAATTCAGATTCAAACTTCATGATGGTAAAATGATTGAATCTGTATTAATTCCTGTCGATGAAAAAGACAGATATACAGTATGTGTTTCATCACAGGCGGGATGTAGTCTTACATGTTCATTTTGTGCTACAGGAAAAATGGGATTATTAAGACAACTGACAGCTTCTGAAATTTTTGATCAGTATGTTTTAGTAAATCAATATTGCCTGGAACGTTACGAAAAAAAATTAAGCAATATTGTTTTTATGGGAATGGGTGAACCCTTATTAAATTATAAGAATGTATTGCATTCCATTTCAAGACTAACATCTGATAAAGGACCCAATTTATCATCTAGAAGAATTACAATTTCAACTGCAGGAATTTCAAAAATGATTAAGAAATTGGCAGATGACAATAAGGGAATTAATCTTGCACTTTCATTACATGCTGCGAATGATGAAAAAAGAGTAGAGATGATGCCTATTAATGAAAGCAATAATCTCAGCTCTCTTATGGATGCATTGACTTATTACAGCAAAAATTCTTCCGGTAAAATCAGCTACGAATATATTGCATTCGAACATTTCAATGATACTGCTGCTGATGCTAAGAATCTTATAAGACTCTGCAGTCGATTTCATGTGACTGTGAATATTATAGAATATAATCCTGTCAAAGGTGTAGAATACGAAAAATCTTCAGAGGATAGAATAAATAGTTTTGCAAAGCAGGTCAGAGATCATGGTATAATGATAACTGTGAGAAAAAGTCGTGGCAAAGACATTGACGCTGCTTGTGGTCAATTAGCGAATAAGAGTTGAATTATTTTTAATAAAATTGCGTTCTAGTACATATTTAAGCAGAAAAGATGCGGAAAATTACTTTTTTTAGCCTGTTTTTCATTTGTATTCATTTAAAAGCACAGCCTAGTCTGGGATCCATCCCTAATATCGATTCTATTTATGATGCTGAAATTATGAAATCTTTGAACTTCAATGATGGAGTTCATACAGTTTCCATGCCTATAATATATAATAATCTTCCATATATATTGAATATGGAATTTGATTTTTTGGAAGGGTCTCCGCGAAGATTATACTATACCTTTAAGTATTGTGAGAAAGATTGGAAAGATTCTCCAATTGACCCTTTGGAAATTATGCAAGGAGTTAATGAAGTGGAAATTAATCAATTTCAAACCTCCTTTAATACATATACTTCTTATGTCCACTACAGAATTACCCTCCCATCTTCTCAGATTAAATTCAGACAGACGGGTAATTATCTGATCATTATTTATGACCAGGACGGCCAGATCTATTGCACCAGAAGAATATTCTATGCAGGAACACAATTTAGTGCTAACCTTACATTTATTCAACCTGTAAATGCAAGCTTCATAAATTCACACCAATCCATCAATATTCTTTTAAATACAGGCAATAAAACGGTTCTTATACCTCGAGAAGAAATTCAAATGGAAATCTATCAAAACGGTAATCCTTTATCAAAACAAGTACTTAGTGAGCCTTTATTTTTTTCCGGTAATATTTTGCGATACACAAAAGATGATGAAATACTATTCAAGGCAGGTAAAGAATTTAGAAGTGCCAACGTTAGGTCCTTACAAAACAAATCAATCAATGTGAGATTTTGGGATGAAAGGAAAGGAGAATTTCATTGCTTTCTAAAAGATGATATTATAAGAGCTGATAAAAATTATATATTCAATATTGACTATAATGGTAAGATGGTATATACATCTCCGGATGTACCTGCCAATACTGCCAATACGCGTTCTGAGTATTTTTACCTTCATTTTAAATTAAACTCTCCGGAAAAACTTGATAGAGAGGTTTATGTTTATGGACTTATTAGCAATTGGAGAATTCATGAAGAATATAAAATGACGTATGACGAAATTGAAAAAGCGTATAAAGCAACAATTTATTGCAAAAATGCTTTTATAGATTATGCGTTTGCCACATTAGATGACAAAAACAATATTGACCTTTCTTACATTGAAGGAGATTGGTCAGAGACTGAAAATGACTATTTTGTTTTGGTCTATTATCGACCGTATGGCGGAAGATTTGACAACCTGATGATGGCTACTAAATATAATTCAAATAGAAGCTAATAAAAATATTTTTATACAGAAAAACCGAATATGGCTGGAAGACTTTTACTTTTCATTCTTTTTTCATCAACAATTACTGTACAAGGTCAAGAAACCTGGAATCTTTCAAAATGTATAGAATTCGGGGTTGATAAAAATGTCCTGCTTAAGCAAGCTGAATTTAATCTTAGAAATTCTGCACTCACTTTGAAGGAATCAAAAATGCAGATTCTTCCGAATCTCTCTGCTTCTGTGAGTACGGGTATCAGTATTGGTAGGAATATTGATCCTACGACAAATACTTTCATAACAGAAGACATCATAGGAGGTAATTATAGTCTGAGCACAGGGGTTGTTTTATTCAATTCAGGAGCATTAAGAAATAATATCAAGTTAAATCAAACCCTACTCCTGGTCAATACTAAAGAATATGAACAAGCCTTGAACGATTATAGCTTACAAGTCGCAGCTAATTATCTAAACGTACTTCTTGCAGAAGAAAGGTTCACGATTGCTAAAAAGAATCTTGAAATAGCCACACTTCAAGCAAATCAATTACGCAAGCTTGTAGAAATTGGTTCACGTGCTGCTGCTGATGCACTTGAAATGGAATCAGCTGAAGCTCGCGCTCAACAAACATTAACACTTGCTGAAAATGCATTGATTCAAAGCAGCATGACTCTTAAACAAGTTTTACGCTACAACTTAAACACAGAATTAAAGTTGGAGAAAATATCAGAAGCGGAACTAAGAAATATAATAAACGAATCCTATAGCTCTGTTGATTTATATAATATAGCTGTTGCAAATCAACCGGGAATACAATCTGCAGAACTTAGACTAAAGGCAAATGATTATCAGATAAAAATAGCGAGAGCACAATATTTTCCGACCTTGTCAGGCTTTGGCAATATTGCTTCCCGATATTCTGATGCTGCAGTAATACCAACAGAATTTGGAACCAGAACGGAAACAATTAATGCAAAGGTAAATGGAACTCCTCTACTTATAGAATTGGAACAACCAACAATAATAAAAACTGAAATCATACCCTTTGGAAAACAATTTGATCAGTTCTTAGGGTATAATTTTGGCATAGGACTCAATGTTCCTATTTTCAATAATTATTCAACAACTGCCAATGTTAAAAGAGCTGAAATTCAGAAAGAGCAGGCAACATTGGATGTAGATACCAGAAAGCAAAATTTAAATTTTGATATCATTCAAGCAGTATCGAATGTGAAATTAGCCATTAAGGAATTAGAAGCTGCCCAAAAATCAACAGACCTTTCAAAATTGGTATATGACAACACCACGAAAAAATACAATATAGGCTCTTCCAATAATTTTGAACTAACCACTGCGCGAACCAATTTTGAAAATGCTGAAGTGAGTCTGCTTATTTCAAAGTATGACTTATTATTCAAGCAAAAAGTTCTTGATCTCTACGCAGGTAAGAAGTTAAAATAAAAGCTACAGCAGTGCCTCCCGAATGAATTTGGGATCACTTCATTATCTGCAAGAATTTCTTTACTTATTAATTCTTAATTGAATTCAGCTTGACTGTTTTCGTTGATTCTGCTCCAATTAATTTAAGGAGCAATATTCCATCCGGAAAATCAGAACTCGATATATTCATTACTTTATTATTTACCTGAATGGATTTTAGCAATTGTCCATTGATGGTAAGAATTTGTATTTGATTATACTTATTATCTTCATTCATCCTTACAGTAAATCTTGAACGTGTTGGGTTTGGAAAAACAACGACATCATTGTCTTTTGAATGATTATCTGTTGCTACAACTTTTTTTGAATCTATAAGAGTTCCTCTACCTGGAACTGAAGTACATATATTTTCTGCTAAAGAAGTTGCAACACAAACTTCCGCATTATAATAGACAGGATTAATAATCTCGATATTATCGATCGTCCATCCAACATGCTCGTTTAAAGTAGGAATAAATTCCGCCTCTGCATTTCCATATCTGAACAATAGTTTTATTTTCTTTCCTTTAAACTGTGTTAAATCCAGAACTGATGGAATAAAATCCTTTGTATATCCAGTGAAGCCTTTGTTTTTTGGAATAGCAATTGCATCATAAGAAACATTACCATTGTAAGGATTAATAGTCCAGTCGGATAAACCAATCTGTTTGTATGTTTTTCCATTATCGTCTGAAATTTGGACAAATCCTCCATCAATATTTTTTGGATTATAATATTTATGCATAAATAGTAAAGCCGTTTCTTCATTGCCAATGCTTATTTCAGTATTGTTACCAATTGAAACATCAGAAGAAATTCGATCATCGGTTAATGATTGGAATGCCTTAGATTCATTAACTCCTTTGTTATCTTCCAAAAACCAAAAACCATCTCCTTTTTCCTGAGTAACATCCCACTTATCTAATGTGAAAGGATCTTCAAGTTTATCAATAAATAATGTATTGCTGAAGATACCAGCATTGGTTTTTACCTTGTAGGTGATAGTTTTCGATTCAAGAGAATCCATCTTGCTAAATTCCCATTGCAAATCATTCGCGCTAATCTGTGTTGGCTGAATGGATGCAGATCCATTTATATATGTACATCCTACAGGAATAAGATCTTTTATTTTTACACTTGTAATAGCCGAAGATCTCATATTGCGAATTGTAATTGAATAATTAATTTCGGAACCTGGTTGAACCAGTGGATCAGCAGATTTAGTTACAACTGTTGCATTAATACAAGTAGGAAACGAATTAAAATCTTCTACTTCATCTCCAATAAAATTAGAATTTCCCTGTTTTGCAGAATAACCCAATCCTCTGCGCGCAAACACTGACCAGATTAAACATTGATTCGCTCCATTGTTATTTATTCTGTCAGCTCTTAGAATTGCATCTCTCCCATCGACAAAACCGGGACTACAAGGTTGTAACTTCATACCATCCATAACCAATTGTATAGCAATATTATTACCGGCCTGTTTATTATTAAAATTAGCATCAAATCCATATTTTTCTGTTAATGCCCAATATAGATCCCATAGCATTGCACACCAAACCTCTCCAATATCATGTGTTGATGTCGTTAAATCTTTATAGGTAAATTCATTGATATTCATATCTATAGCATAAGGTCTTCTGCGAATACCAAATCCATTTACCAATTCTGAAGATGCATAATTTCCAATTCCACGAACTGTATTCTTAGTATCACCTGCTCTAACTGTAGTTATCAGACTAAAAAAATCACTCCATCCTTCTCCCATTTGCTCGATATTTCCAAGACAACCTGAATTGGCCGGACCGCCTGTTAATCTTGTTGAAATTCCATGACCATATTCATGTGCAATGATCCCGTTATCAAAATCACCATCCAGGAATTCCGGTTTATTGTCATTTGCAGAAGGTCGCTCTATTTTCAGAATTAATTTTCCTTCTTCCAGCGCTTTCTTAATCTTTGTGAACGTAGAAGCTTTAATAAAATATGCAGGAATAGTCACAGAAATACCACTTGCTCCTCCATCCATTCTTACACTTGATTCATCAAATCCATATATAATTACTGCAATAGCTCCGGCATTCTGTGCATATAAAGCTTTTACACCAAACTCACAAATACCTCTTTCAATGATTGCAATTTTTCCTCTTAAACTACTGCTTTGAGTATTTTTGCAACCTTTTCTAGAATCACTTGATCCATCATTGGATAAAACAGCTTCTGCAATTATTGGAGTTGTTGGTGATGCTGCACCAAAGTTTCCTTTGGTTGAAAACAAATCTCCCGCTAATAATGAAGGTTCTAAAACGCTTACATCACTTGATGCATTCCACACATACATCTGCATTCTTCCATTCTGACCATCTGCCGGAGTTGAAAAATTAGCATTGTCGGTTCCACTACCATCTTGCGCTTCTGCACTAACACGATCAGTCATTCCACCTTTGCCATAAGTATTTACCTGGAAGTTTCCTGCTACTTCAGTAAATCCAAATTTATATGTAATATCATGCATCATGTTGCACATATAAAACAAATTTGTAATTGCAGCGGCTTGATACGATTCCGGATTTTTGGTTTGATCAAATGGAAAATCAAATCCTAATCCATTCCCTCCGTTAACTTGTATAGCATCCGGTGAATTGTCTGAATCTGTATCCAGATATGCATAAACATTATTACCTCTTGTTATAGTATACTCAGCAGATCCATCTGACTTTGTCGTGTGCCAACCAAACTTTGATGCAATAGGATCAGCCGGATTTACAACCAGTTGTCTGTTCCCATGAATCGGTGATTCAACAGGAAGCGGAAGAACATTATATGATGGAGCTCCTGCAACTGCTATTTTCTCAATTGCATTATTATGAATATGAACATCAGTATGATTCTGATTGTGTGTATAACAAGAATGATCATGTTTATGATTAAAATTGCAATAGACGGTATAATTATTCTGATCAATTACAACACCACTAACTGCATCAACTCTTACATTCCAGTAATCTGAAGATTGTGTAAGTTCTAGACTAAGATCCCAGGCTAATTTTAAGGTGTTGTCACTGTAAACATAAACAAGCTTGTATGGAATATCGCTATGTGTAAAGTTCGTTTTCTCAAAAAAGCTTTTTTGATCGCTTGTTCTTTTAGAAATAGGAAGTATTGCGTTTTCAACCTTGTAATATTTTATTGCAGATCGCAAGGCTTCTAAAGCATCAATTTTTGATTTGGCTGTATTAACCTTGGAATGTATATCTGAAATAAAGCGATTGGGAGAGTCATAAAGAGTCCCATCAGGTCCTATGTGAACTGACGTAATGGCATTATAAATTGCGATACCATTGTACGTTTGTTGAAAATAAATATGCTCTACTCCGTTATGCTCATCAGTATATCTATCGGAAACTTTTAATTCCTTTAGATCTAAAGACTGGAGTGAATTTGACGGGGCAGATTTTTCAAGACTTTTGATTGCCTTGTCAAGATTTACCAGTGATTGAGCGAAAATATTCAGGCTCATTAAGGCCAAAAAGCTCATTTTTATCAATTTATTTATCATATTCTATATTTGATCCATCAAAATTAGCTATTTTTATAATATGAGTGACAAATCAGAGTGGATTGCAGGTAAGAACGCTTTAAGGGAGGCAATAGCTGCCGGAACCATCATACAAAAAGTATATCTCAGTGAAACACTGGAGAAGGATACCTTAAATGAGCTCTTCGAGCTATGCAAAAGGAACGGGCTTTCAGTCATTTCGGTCCCGAAATTTAAGCTTGATAAACTTTCCGGAATTCAGCACCAAGGGGTTCTAGCTCATATTAGCCCGGTGGAATTTCATAACGCCTTAGATCTTGCAGATCTTTTATTCACGCAAGGTTTAAATCCTTGCCTCGTCATACTTGACAGTATTACTGATGTTCGAAATTTTGGTGCTATTGCGAGATCAGCTGAGGTCTTCGGAATCCATGGAATTATCATTGGTCAAAAGAATTCCTCACCTATTAATCAGGATGCGATTAAAACCTCTTCAGGTGCTTTATTGAGAATTCCTATATGTAAAGAAAACAATCTTCAGCACACAATTCGCGATTTAAAAAAACGAGGATTCAAAATCATTGGAGCAGATGAAAAAGCCAGTTCAACTATACTTGATATGGATATGAATCAAGCCATTGTTTTCGTTCTCGGTTCGGAAGGTAGCGGAATTTCGAAAGACATCAATCACCTTATCGATGTTCACGTAGGTATTCCTCAAAAAGGAAAAATAAACTCTCTTAATGTTTCCGTATCCGCTGGAATTATTTTTTATAACTGGAGCATGAAGCAAGAATAGCTTTTTCGTTTAATGGTTGACAGGTTTACGATTGAGAGTTGACAGGTTGACGGGTTGACGGGTTACTTACTTTGGGAAAATTTCGTTTACAGGTTATGAAATTTTTGAAGTTAAAATATCTTTATAAAAATAATTATAAGCCTAAGAATAATCTTAGGCTTATAACTTTATGATTGAAAATTAAAATTTTACAATTCCATTAAGTACCGAAGTCTTTCCAGATGTTAATTCAATTCTTGCATTATAGATCCCGATCTGCCATTGTGAAGTGTTCACTTTGTACAATCTTGAATTAATCTCTGAAGTATAAAAGATTTCAAGACCAATAGAATTGATAATACGAATTGACTTTATTGGCTCTCGTGTATGTATTAATAATTGATCCTCAACTGGATTCGGTTGAAAATAAATTCTGTTAATATTAACATCATTAGAAGAAGTAATAATTGGTTGTCCTCCAGTGATTGGAACTTTAGTAAATACTCTTGCATAGTCATAATGAAATTTACAAGGCCCTGTTGATGAAAAATAATTATCATCTTGTGAATCACTAATCTGATTCATCTCAACCTCAGCTTGTTCTATTAATCCATCATGAAATAAATTCATAGCAGATTCTCTTATACTAGTGAATGTACTTGAACTACCTGTTGGCAACATGATACATCCACTATTATTTCCAGGATAACCTATTTGTGGGCAAGTAACAGGAACTGTATGATATGGATTATAATTTAGTGGAATTGGATTCGAATTACTCTCAAGTCTATAATTGGCTGGAACTGGAAAAGAGCCTCCCCAGTAATTATGTTCCGCATCAACTGCTGAAATATTTCTAACCCAAAAATCTACATCAAAATATTTCTGATTCTGGTTATTGAGAACGAACTTATTATTGCCTACTGTAAATCCTCCTGAATTATTTCCGCTTAATGGGCTTATGCTAAATAATATATCTTCACCTTTTATGCAGTAACCATTATTATAAAATGCACAACAACCAAGTTCTACCAAGCCATAGATATCATAACCATGAGCAAAAATCGCTTCTTCGTTTCCGACAAAACTGGTTTGATAAGCAAATATATTTGACTCACGTTCTGCTTGTAAACCGTAGTAACAATTCGTAAAAGTAGAATTTGAAACTTTAAAGTATTCAGAAGCATCCAACTGAAATCCTGCTATGTCCATATTTGAAACATGTACTCGCTTCAAATTAGTTTTTCTGTTATGTTTTATCTCAGATTTATTTCCATTCATCATATAAACTGAGTCCATCTTCACTTCATAACAACCATCTACAATAACCGGATGAAATACGTTGTTGAAAATAGACCTTTTTACATCAAGTAATAATCCATAACTTGGCACAATAAATTGTCTATTAGGATCAAGATAAAGCATTCCAATCCCAACTCGCAAACCATAAAAATTACAAAAGTTTACAGTAACTTCACCGCCTATCGCATAGTTTCTAAGCCCAATAGAATTATTTGCTGTTGGGTTATAATTTAATGTTGCTTGCAATATTAGACTATCTAAAAAAGCAGGTCTAGTTGTCTTGCAGTCTATTTCTGTATTGGATTCATAATCAATTCTACCTCTTCCTAAATTAATAGATTGACACTCAATTCCAAGCTTACAATGCATATTAAGTCTTAAGAATCGAATCTCTTTTTTATATCCTCTGGCAGAAAAATGATTATCTTTAGCAACCAATAATTCAGATAGCTGATCGAATTGCACATAACCGTTGCCTTCATGCTTCCAAGGACCCTTATAATCAAATATTCCTAATGACTTAACGGTTATCTTACATCTTCCATCGTCATTAAGATTGCCATCTTCAAACTTAAAGATAGCGCCATCTTCAATAATAATTCGTCCATGAGCTTCCACAATTAATTCTGAATCTTCGGTTAAGTTTAGAATTCCACCATTAAGTACATGTACGATTCCTCCATTGTGAATATAGATCTTGGACTTCAAGCCAGCTGTGAGTATACCATTATTATCTAAAACCAATTTACCACCATTATAGATATGAATCTCTGATTCTTCATTCAACTCGAACTTACCACCATCATTAATGGTTATCACACCACCTTTATTAATATTAGTAATAGATTTATCTTCAATTGTCACAACTCCCAGATTATGTATAATTAATCTTGCCGAATCCCAGACATTAATACTTCCAGTAAAATCTTCTTGTGCGAATCCGACCTTAATGGAGCCTCCATTTAAAACAGCAACAACTGTTGTATCTAAATAACATACTTTTTTCTTAATGTGAAGTCCGATACCTTGCTGTAAGTAATTATCCGGATTGGTTGCAGAAGTTAAATAACCAATCTTACCTTTTCTGCCAACCCATAAAGAGCCCGCATCTTTAATTTCGATATCAAAGTCGACAATATTTCTAACCCTATAAAGGTTATTGCCAGTGTTAACTTTCTTGCCTTCACCAATATGATAAGTTGTTGTTAAAGGAGCTTGAAGATCACGGATGGTTGTAGTATTCTTAATTAACCATTTAGCTAGATTCTTGTCTAATGTTACATGATCCATATTATAGTCAAGAAATGTTTCAGTTCTATATATCCGTTGCTCATACTTGTCAGAGCCTTCATAGTCATCTAGATAAGTATAATCGTTGGCGAGTATATACTCCTTATCTTGCAATGTAACAGCTTGATAATATGGATCTGAAAGATTAATTGCTAATGAACTTACAGTTGGAATAAAGCAAAACGTCTTTGGAATCCAGTCTTGAGCATCTTCTACTTCTTCTCCATCCTTTGTGCTATTAAAGGTTCTCATTCCACCAGGTGCACTATCATATGGTAATAAACCAGAAACGTTAAATGTTCTTGACTCAGCTAATGTTACTCCTAATAATATCTGATAAATAGTTCCTTCATAAATTAGAACTTGTGATTGATTAGTAACTGCTTTAATTTTTACTTTATGTAACAATGTAGCAAGCACTTCAATTCCTGAACATGTAAGACAGAAATTTCCATCCATTAAATAATCACCCGGCTCAAACTTCATTCCTATACCTTTGCCACTTTCTTTAACAATAGATCCATTTGCAATTCCATAATGAGGTATATTCAAATTGCCAAGTGCATTTAGCTGATTCATAAATGCAAGATGTAATGACCCCAATTGTCCTCCAGTTGAATTAATCTCCATACCCCACTGCTTCAATTCAATATGGGACTGGCTGTAATGATAATAAAGCATCTGACTTGCGGCTTTAGAATTCAAAGCATCGTAGCCATCACCAAGTTCATCCTTAATATTCTTCAATGGAGTAAAGAAGACCTGATGGTTACCAAGATGATCGACCATCATCTGCATCCCAAGTGGAATATTAGCTCCCATCAATGGAGAGTCAAAGCTTATAAATGCCTCAGTCTCATGAGGAACAGCGTCTAGCTCCATCGTACGAAGTGCAATCTTACTTACTAATCCACCCATACTAGCACCTACTACGATATTACTCTCTGTGCTTCCTGATTCATGCTTGCGCTTATTAATTTCAAGAATAGCTTCACGCACCCAATGTGCATTATTGAAAATATCCTGAGAGCCATTGTCATAATTGATGAAGAAAATATCGTATGATTCTTGGTTCAAGTATTTAGATAATATATCTTGAGTCTCGTACTTTCTATTTAATATCCCTTGTGTAGGATGCATAGCAAAACCCCAATTATACTTTCCACCTGGGTCGAAGCCTTCAACCAGAATGAAGGGCTTCCTAATCTTGCCATCATTACAAGAATTACCAATGAAATAATAAGCAGTTACTCCCAATCCTTCTGGTCCTATATGAAATGATCCATCAGGAATTGGGTTATATCCTTCAGGAAGTAAAAATCCAGATGGCTCAGGCTCAACAGATAGAATTTCTGAACAATATCTAATACTGCCATCTGTAAGTATAATCTTAAGCTGAATATGATAAGTATCATATTCATTATAACCTACATCTATCACTTGGTTAAGCTCAATGATATTCCATCCATTGCCATCATCCAGATCAATCATCAAGGTATCAATCGCAGATCCGAGATTGGTCTTGAATAACACAGCAGAGAGCTGAAACTTGAAGGACTTGGAATGTAATACCTGACTACCCAGAGCCATAAGATAGGTGGTATCTGCCATATACGGTAATTCAGATCGTCCAACTACATCATAGAATTGCTGATTAATGTTGTCGATAAGATTACTATCAATTGCCAATGGCTTAAATCTGTCGAAGGAGTAAGCTAACAATCCTATCGGAATAGTATCCTTATGGTCATCTGCACCATTTACTAGCGTGAAGAATGGATTGATATTCACTCTATGTAATGTATCCACATTAGCGAACTCCATCATGCCATAAGCCAATCCTAATTGAAACATAGAAGGATTGATTGAGTCAATGACTTCATAACCATCCAATGACTTAAGAGGAATGTACTCACACGATCGTTCATAAAGTATTCCTGAAGGAACTTGGGACTGATCAAGAGTTGATAATGCATTAAGAACTTTCTGCTCTAGCGACTGAGCATTGATCTTTGAGATCATTAGTAGGCATAGCAATGCCTTTACATGTAAAATGTGTTTTGTTTTCATGACTTTTAATTTTTTCTAAATGATTCTAAATTGATTTACCTTCAATATTTAAAATTATTGTAAGAATCTAAATATTGATAATATTTATTGTACACCTAAGTGAAAAGACTATCTAGAATTATCGATCTATAAACAACATATATAAATAAATGTCCAAGCTATATCGATATAATGGGATTTAGTTTTATTATGAGTTCAATTAATAAATTTTAATATTAAAACTTTAATTTAAAATAACCATCAGAAATTCTTAGTGTTTCACATTTATTTATTAAACTGCATGCAAAACTTCCTTCTATGATTCTTTTAGTTTCATTAATTTCAATTATTTTTAAATAACTAAATTGTGATGAATCAATTTTGTAAATTATGCAATCTTTATTCTTGCTTAAATTTGCCATTGTTACATCAATTAGACTAATCGAGTCTAAATATTTAATATTTTCAGAATATAAAGCAAATGAAATTTTATTAAAATCATTAATGCAATTTATACCCAACCAATTTGTATGTAAATAATATTGTGTCTCAATTGAATTGCATCCAAAAAGTGGATCGGGAATACAATCAGGTTTCCAATCTACACCATTAATTTTACATTGGAAAATATTGGTATGGCAGTTGTTACAAGGCTCCATACCACTAGAATTCTTATCACAGCAGGTTAAGAATAAAATAGAGAGGATAGATGAGAATAACATTAAATTCTTCATATGATTTGTTTATTAATTAATGCCTTTCAATTCAAAGGTGGCGCTTTTATTCTAAGTAATTTTATATGATTCGTATAAAAACATATATATCTTTCTATAATGTGTAGAAAAATTTCCAATTACAAGTGAAAAATTGACATAATTATTTGATAATCTAGTAGATATGCTATCCTTCTTGTCATCTGCACCATTTACTAGCGTGAAGAATGGATCGATATTTAATCTGTGTAATGTATCCACATTAGCGAACTCCATCATGCCATATGCCAATCCTAACTGAAACATAGAAGGATTGATTGAGTCAATGACTTCATAACCATCCAATAACTTCAACGGAATGTATTCACACGATCGTTCATAAAGTATTCCTGAAGCAACTTGGGACTGATCTAAGGGTGATAATGCATTTAGAACTTTCTGCTCAAGCGACTGAGCATTGATTTTTGAGACCATTAGTAGGCATAGCAATGCCATTACATGTAAAATGTTTTTTGTTTTCATGATTAATATTATATAATTTAAAAAATCGTACTTATTGCATATATCTTTAAGGTGTTAATTTATATTTGATCAAAATTCGTGGATCAATAATTATTGATTTGTTGACCCGTAAGGAGAATTAAGAATATTTCAAAATTAAGTGATTAATACTTAACTGAGAATCTACCATTTGTTACTTTAATTAAATCGCCACATCTACCTAAACAATGCATTTCAAAAACGCATGTCAAAATTCTTTTACTACGATCCAAATCATTAACTTTTATATAAGTATAACTAGTATCTTTTATGAATTCAAAATAATTACAGCCGCCTGTAAAATTTCTATCTGAATATCCAGAATTGTCTTTTAGAAAAGACTTTGAATTCATTATTATTGATCTTGAACTAAGCTTAATGACATTCTTTAGCTTGTCATTACTTCCAATAATTTCAAGATCATTTGAGTTATTGTCAAAAGTAAGGCTAATGGAATTACAGCCAAATAATGGATCAGGTATACAATCAGACTTCCAATCTACGCCATTAATCTTACACTTAAATATGTTAGTATGGCAATTGTCGCAAGGATCCATTCCTCCTGAATTTTTGTCACAACAGGTTAAGAATAAAATAGAGAGAATAGATGTGTATAAT
>JABFRV010000169.1 GCA_013140975.1 Saprospiraceae bacterium | reverse complement strand
GTGATGTATGAAATTTATTAGAAAGAATATCGAATGAAAAAGTATAAAATAGTTTCTCATAAAAGTACTTATATTTAAATAAAATAGTTTAAAAATATGGCTTAAAAATTCGAATATACTTTAAAAAATTGACCTAAAATTTCGAATAGAAATTTTTGTAATATTAAAGGATTACCATACTACAGCTTTAATTGACCATTTATTTGTCAAAAAGGCCCTCACGGAATGAATTAAAATCAAATATCAGAGATAAAGAAACGAAATGGAGTTGCAATCGAAAACAAAATACAGCTAACAATTAGTATCAATTGATTTACAAGCTAAAGATAATTTCATAACTCATTGAAAATCAATTCAATTAGCAATCCATATTATTATTATTTCCATAAATCACCTGTTTTTCAAGCATTTATGAAAAAAATCTTAAAAATTTTAGAAAAAATTGAATTGTGCAAAGTACATTTGCAGCCGCTTTGAAAGAAGCTTTTATTAATTTTTGAATATAAATCGTTCAACGTGAATACATTAAGTTATAAAACAAGCCACACACGTCCAGAAGATGTGCAGCGCAAATGGTTCCTGATAGATGCTAACGGTCAGACTGTAGGTCGTATGTGCTCCAAAATAGCTCATATACTGAGAGGCAAGCATAGGGTTGATTATACACCCCATGTAGATTGCGGAGACAATGTAATTGTAATCAATGCCGAGAAGGTAAGATTTACAGGAAAAAAAATGGACAATAAGGTTTATCTTACGTATAGTGGTTACCCGGGAGGACAGAAATCTACAACTCCTAAAGAACTATTGGCAAGAATACCTACAAGAGTTGTCGAAGTCGCAGTTAGAAAAATGTTACCTAAGAATAAATTGGGTGACGCTATGTATAAAAAATTATTCATTTACGCCGGCCCTGACCATTATCATCAGGCTCAAAAACCGGAAGCAATTAACTTATAAAAAGAATGGAAACAATCATTAATGCAGTCGGAAGAAGGAAAGCAGCTGTAGCTAGAGTATACCTCTTTAAAGCAGTTAGTAGTACACCTTCAATTCTGATTAACGGTAGAAATCTTGATCAATATTTTCCAATCAAAGAATTGGCAGCAAAAGTTACTGATCCCATAAATACAGTAGAAACTGGGAAAAATTATGATGTTAAGATTACTGTCAACGGTGGAGGATTAAAAGGTCAGGCAGAAGCGATTCGAATGGGAATTTCGAGAGCTTTGGTTAAAGCAAATGCGGATGATCGCAAACCTCTTAAAGAGAAGAAATTCTTAACCAGAGATGCAAGAGAAGTTGAACGTAAGAAATTCGGTAAGCGTAAAGCTCGTCGTTCTACTCAGTTCAGCAAGCGTTAATTTTTATTATTCTTTTATCACAATTATTTAGTTGAAAAATTATGGACAAACCATCATATAATCAAATGCTAGAATCAGGAGTTCACTTTGGGCACCTGAAGAGAAAATGGAACCCAAAAATGAGACCTTATATCTTTAAGGAACATAAGGGTGTGCATTTAATAGACTTAAACCGGACTTCAGAATGCTTGGATAAAGCTGCTACAGCTTTAAAACAAATTGCAAAAAGTGGTAGAAAAATAATGTTTGTCGCTACAAAAAAGCAAGCGCGTGATGTTATTACCCAATTGGCTCAGTCAGTGAATATGCCATACGTAACAGACAGATGGTTAGGTGGAATGATGACCAACTTTGCAACCATCCGTCGTTCAGTAAAGAAAATGAACAATATTGATCGTATGTTAACGGATGCAAGCATTACGAATATTACGAAGAAAGAAAGATTGACTTTGAGTCGCGAAAGAGCGAAGTTAGATCGAGTATTAGGTGGAGTTGCAGCATTAAACAGACTACCATCAGCAATTTTTGTTGTAGATACAATTCACGAACATCTTGCATTAAAGGAAGCTGAAAAATTAGGTGTTAGAACATTTGCAATGGTGGATACCAATTCAGATCCAAATGAAGTTGATTTTCCAATACCATCGAATGATGATAGTTCTAAATCAATCGCTTTAATTGCAGCGTATTTAACAAATGCGATAAAGGAAGGACTTTCAGAAAGATCTGATACTACAGAGAATTAATTAAATATTTTTATTACTAAATTTTAAGAATAATGAGTGTTACACTATCCGCAACGGATGTTAAAAATTTAAGAGACGCTACGGGTGCCGGAATGATGGATTGCAAGGCTGCATTGACAGAAGCCAATGGAGATTTTGAAGCAGCCATCGATATACTGCGTAAGAAAGGACAAAAATTATCGATAAAAAGAGCAGATAGAGAAGCAAAAGAAGGGGTTGTTATAGCAGCTGTTAATGGTGCGAAAAATAAAGGTGTAGTTGTTAAATTAAGTTCTGAAACTGACTTTGTTTCTAAGAATGAAGACTTTGTTAATACAACAAAGAAAATTGCACAAATAGCTTTGGATAATTTTCCAACAGATTTAAGTTCTCTATTGGCTTTGACATTTGATGGCTCTACAAGTATTTCTGATAAAGTTACAGATTTGGTAGCTTCAATCGGGGAAAAAATTGAGCTTACTAATTATGAAAAATTAGAGGCACCACAAGTGGAGTATTACATTCACATGGGAAATAAAGCAGGTGTACTTGTTGGATTAAACAAAACAAGTGATTCTTTCACAGATCCGGGAAAAGATGTAGCAATGCAAATTGCTGCAATGAAACCAGTTGCTGTTGATAAAGGTGATGTAGATACAACACTTATCAAAAGAGAACTTGAAATCGGAATGGAGCAAGCAAGAGCAGAAGGTAAACCGGAAGCTATGTTAGAAAAAATCGCGCAAGGAAAATTAGAAAGATTCTACAAGGATAATACTTTACTAAATCAACAATTTGTAAAAGATGGCTCATTGACCATTTCAGCATATCTCAAGTCAGTGGACAAGGACCTGACAGTTACAGGATTCAAACATGTAATGTTAGGATAAAAATTTAAAAAAAGGCGGATGAAATTTCATTCGCCTTTTTTTTATTGCTTACTTTTACAACGAATCGAAAACCAAAAACAAATGATAAAATTCAAACGCGTTCTGCTCAAACTAAGTGGGGAATCACTAATGGGTGAGCAACAGTTTGGTATAGATACCCGAATGCTCAAATATTATGCGAATCAGATTAAGAGTCTGGTGGAAGAAGGTGTAGAATTAGCGGTTGTTATCGGTGGCGGAAATATCTACAGAGGATTGGGATCAGATTCAGGAATTGAAAGAGTTCAAGGGGACTACATGGGAATGCTCGCAACCTGTATAAATGCTATGGCTTTGCAAAGTGCATTGGAAGGTTTGGGAATTTATACCAGAATGATTTCTGCTATTGAGATGCGCCAGATTGCAGAACCATATATCAGAAGAAGGGCAATTCGTCATCTCGAAAAAGGAAGGGTATTAATTTTCTCTGCCGGAACCGGAAATCCATATTTTACAACTGACTCCGCAGCAGCCTTAAGAGCCAGTGAGATTAATGCCGATGTCATTCTAAAAGGTACCCGTGTGAATGGAATATATGACAGCGATCCGGAAAAAAATCCTTCTGCTAAAAAATACGAACAATTAAGTTTTGAAGATGTTATAAGAATGAACCTTCAGGTAATGGATATGACTGCATTTACAATCTGTAAAGAAAATAAAATTCCAATTATCGTATTTAATATAAATGAAGATCAAAACCTAAAGAAGATTATTGCAGGAGAAAAAATTGGAACAACTGTTATTTAATTGAAAATTGAAAAGAGTATTTTTAACGATTAACCACTAGCTACTAACCATTATAATTTAGTTATGTCACAAACTTCCATCATCGCAATTTTACTTGGAACGCTGGTATACTTAGCATGTTATTATATTTTATTTGGAGTATCTTTTTTTTATGAGAGTTGGACCAAAGGTATTTTATATACACCGGAAACTAAGAATCCAATAAGTTCAGGTAATTTAGTATATGTGGGAGTTATGGGATTGCTTTATAGTTTTTTTCATAATTTATTTATGATCATGAGTGAAAGATCCGGAATGGCGGATGGAATAAAAACTTCTTTAATGCTTACACTAGTTCATTTTGGCATTCCACTGGCGATATACTTTAAGTTGAATGAGTATTCGTGGAATAAATATTTCAAAATTTTATTTGTTTTTCTTTCCATTCAAATTTTAGTTGGTGCAGTAATAGGATTAAAAGCGTTTTAATAAAAGCAGATAGAGTATGGAGAAATATCTGGACATTATTGTAAATTCGTATTCAGGTTATTATGAATATCTCAAAAGCGAATTACTGAATCCCAATTGGAGCAATTACTTTTATTGGTTGCTTGGGTTGTCAATTATTGTGTGGGTTTTAGAAATAATTTTTCCGTGGAGAAAAGAGCAAGCTATAGTTAGAAAAGACTTCTATCTCGACGCATTCTACATGTTTTTTAATTTTTTTATTCTTTCTTTAATTGGGTACAGTGCTATTTCAAATGTTGGAGTACAACTATTTAACGATTTTATTGGGATATTTGGTTTGACTAACATTGTGGCAATAAAAATTCATATGTTGCCAGTTTGGGTACAATATCTAATTATGTTTGTTTTGGCAGATTTTATTCAATGGAATGTACATCGTCTGCTTCATAAAAGTAAATGGCTATGGGAATTTCATAAAGTGCATCATTCTGTTGAAGAAATGGGATTTGCGGCACATTTAAGGTTTCATTGGATGGAAACATTTGTTTATAAGTCAATTCAATATATTCCTTTGGCTATGATTGGATTTGGAATTCAGGATTTCTTCATCATACATATTATCGCAGTAGCAATTGGGCATTTAAATCATGCGAATCTCAAGTTGTCTTATGGCCCATTGAAATATATACTTAATAATCCGGTGATGCATCTATGGCATCATGCCAAGAGTCTTCCAAAAGGAAGTTATGGTGTTAATTTTGGTCTAAGTCTTAGTATTTGGGACTATTTGTTTGGTACAGCATATATTTCAAATAATAATGCTTACGAAAAATTGGGGTTTGAGAATATGGATGAATTTCCTAAGGAATTTTTGAGCCAGGAGTTGTATCCATGGAGTAAATAGTTTCTGGATAAAATTCAACTACATTACGAGAATATTTCAATATTTCTTTTGACTTTAGTTTACTTTTGCACCTGTGTTAGAAGCTGGACTTCTTAAGGAAGTATATCAAAAAGATCCAGTTGCTTCTCAGATTCTTGCACAATTAAGCAAGAATAATGGTAAAAGCATATTGATCAAAGGCCTTTCAGGGTCAAGGGGATCCTTTTTGCTTTTTGGAACCTACTACCTTTCTAATAAGACATCGCTGATAATTGCAAACGATAAGGAGGAAGCATCTTATATTTATAATGATTTAAGCAACTTTGTTCCGATTAAGAATCTTTTCTTTTTTCCCGATTCTTTTAAAAGACCAGCGAATTTTGAATCTCTGAATACATTTCAAGTTCAACAACGCTTAGAGTGTATTGATGGGTTATCGCTTAATCCCAATTCGATATTTATTACATACCCTGAAGCAATATTTGAAAAAGTAATTCCGCCATTGGAAATTGCTCAGTCCAAAATTGAAATTGCAAAAGATGATCTCTTAGATATTGATGAATTAATTGATAAATTGATTCATTATGGATTTCAAAGAGTTGATTTTGTTTATGAACCGGGACAATATTCCATCCGTGGTGGAATTATTGATCTTTATTCATTTTCAGCACCGGATCCATATCGAATAGAATTAAATGATATTGTTGTAGAAAGTATAAGGACGTTTGATACCGGTACACAATTATCGGTATTGAATATTGGAAAATTTTCTATTATTCCGAATATTAATTCTGATATCGAACACTCAGAAAAAAGATCTTTTCTTGAAGTAATGCCCAAAGATTCCATAATTTGGATTAAGGAATTAGATGTCATTAAAGAGAGAATGAATGTCTGTCTGGAAAGCGCCATGCGATTCTCGGATAAAATGGTTCATTATAATGAGGAAGAACAGAATTCAATTATACAGGAACGTGCATTTCTTAATCCTTATGATCTGGCTGAACAACTACAGAATGCAAATAAAATATTTTTTCATACCAGACCCGCAAATGTTGATGAATTGATAGAAATTGAGGTGCATTCTAAACCACAGCCGAGTATCAATAAAAATTTTAATCTTTTAATAGAGCAATTAAAACTATTTCAAGACAAGAAATACAAGACAATAATTTGTTCAGAAAATAAACAACAAATCGAACGATTGTTTAATATTTTCGAAGACCTCAAAGCCGGAGAAGTCTTTACTCCACAATATATTGGATTGCATGAAGGATTTATCGATGAGGATTTAAAAATTGCTTGCTTTACAGATCATCAAATATTTTCCAGATATCACGGTATAAAAGCCAAGCAGGGTCTTAATTCAGAGAAGGCAACAAACTTGAAATTGCTTCGGGAATTACAACCCGGGGATTATGTTACGCATCTGGATCATGGAGTAGGAAGGTTTGCTGGTTTGGAAAAATTAAATATTAATGATCAGTTACAGGAAGTTGTAAGACTTATTTATAAAGGAAATGATATCCTGTATGTGAGTATTCATTCCTTACATAAGATTTCAAAATTTGTTGGGCAGGAAGGGACTGAACCAACTCTGCATAAGCTTGGATCAGAACAATGGAAGGCTCTAAAGAATAGAACTAAACAACGGGTAAAAGATATTGCCAAGGAGTTAATCGCCTTGTACGCTAAAAGAAAAGCTTCGAAAGGATTTTCATTTTCTCCGGATAATTATATGCAAACGGAGTTGGAAGCATCATTCATATATGAAGATACACCTGATCAGATAAAAGTTACGCAGGAAGTCAAGAATGATATGGAACAAGATTATCCTATGGATCGACTTATATGTGGCGACGTAGGATTTGGGAAAACAGAGATTGCAATACGAGCAGCGTTTAAATGTGTTCAGGATGGAAAGCAAGTTGCAATTTTGGTACCTACTACCATTCTTGCTTTACAGCATTATAAAACTTTTAAAGACAGATTAAAAGAATTTCCTGTGGATATAGATTATGTTTCACGATTTCGTACTACGAAAGAAAAAACACAGATTTTAAAAAATGCATTGTCCGGTAAATTGGATATTCTTATAGGCACTCATAGTTTGTTAAATAAGAAAACACAATTTAAGGATCTTGGATTATTAATTATCGACGAAGAACAAAAATTTGGAGTAGCTTCAAAAGAAAAGCTCAGAGAGTTGAAAGTAAATGTTGATACCTTAACCTTAACTGCAACACCTATCCCAAGGACTTTGCAATTTTCGCTTATGTCCGCACGGGATTTAAGTATAATTCAAACTCCACCTCCTAACCGACAACCTATTGCAACAGAAAGAAGAGTGTTCAATGATGAATTGATAAAGCAATCGATATTAAGTGAAGTATATAGAGGAGGGCAGGTTTTTTTCGTGCATAATAGGGTTGCTAATCTGGGAGAACTCGCTGAAATGATTAGAAAATTATGTCCAAATGTTGATGTAGCTGTTGCACATGGGCAGTTAGATGCAGAAAAACTTGAAAAAATTCTTGTGGATTTTATTGAGTTCAAATATGATGTGCTGGTTTGTACAAATATTATTGAAACAGGACTGGATATACCCAATGCGAATACAATAATTATCAATAATGCGCATCAATTTGGTCTCAGTGATCTGCATCAATTAAGAGGAAGAGTCGGAAGATCTAACCGAAAAGCATACTGCTATCTGTTTGCACCTCCTTCTTCTGCATTAACCTTAGAAGCAAAAAAGCGACTAAAAACACTTGAAGAGTTTTCTGACCTGGGAAGTGGTTTTGCAATTGCAATGAAAGACCTTGATATACGGGGAGCAGGAAATTTATTGGGTGGAGAACAATCGGGCTTTATTACTGATATCGGATATGAAGCGTATCAGCGAATATTAGAGGAAGCCATTATCGAATTAAAGGAATCAGATTTTAAGGATGTTTTTGAAGCGCAAGATGGAAAAGAAAAAGTCAGTAATTTTGTTCGTGATGTAGGAATCGATACGGATATAGAAATGTATATACCGGATTCTTATGTTAGTAATATTCAAGAGCGATTAAGCCTTTACCAACAATTAGATAAAATTGAAAATGAAGAGGGAGTTAATAAATTTAAAGAAACATTAAAAGATAGGTTTGGTCAAATTCCGATTCAGGTTGAAGAATTGTTTGAAGGCTTACGTGTGAGATGGCTTGCGAAGCAAATGGGCCTGGAAAAAATTATTTTAAAGAAAAAGAAGCTTCAGACCCTGTTTATTTCAAATCCAAAGTCCTCGTATTATGATTCTAAATACTTTAAGCATTTAACTCTAACCATTCAAAACGAAGCCGAGAATAATCGTTTTATCTTAAAACAAACCCTCAATAACCTCATGCTGGTAAAAGAACAGGTTAAAACACTTAGTGAAGTTCTACAGAACCTTGAAGCTTTGCATGCGAAGGTTTCTTTATCTATGAAGGGGGTTTAATGAACCAACCGCAATTGAGTTTGTTTTCTACTCACGAACAATATATTCATGGAAACAGTTAGTCAAAAATCCTCTCAAATTCTCATTTATACTGAGCAAACTCCCAACCCGGAGTCCCTCAAATTTGTATGTAACAGGATGCTATTTCAAGGTCTTGCCGACTTTAAAGATCAGGAGCAAGCGAATGAATGGTCTCCTTTAGCCAGTGAGTTATTCGGTCATGAAAGTGTCAAGGCAGTTTATATTTCCAATAATTTCGTAACAATTACTAAGAAACCAGATTATGACTGGCATGAGCAAATGATTCCTTTGAAAGAATTTATTAAGCAATATATTGAAAGTGGAAAAGCCATAATCAACGAGGGTTACGAGCAATATATTGAATCACAGCAAACTGATGGATTGACAGAATCTTATTCTGAACAAGATCTAGAGATAGTTAAAAAAATAAAGGAGATCATAGAACATTATGTAAAACCAGCCGTAGAAATGGATGGTGGAAACATTGTATTTAAATCTTATAATGACGGTGTTGTTACAGTTATGATGCAGGGTTCATGCAGCGGTTGTCCATCATCAACAGTTACCTTAAAATCAGGTATCGAAGGCTTAATGAAAAGAATGCTACCATCGGTTAAAGAAGTAGTCGCTGAAGCGATGTAATTTAACTTCTTGCCAGAAGAATTATTTTTTCAACAACGGAAGAATCTAATAAGCTCGTCAGATCTCCTAATTGTTCGTGTTCGCCACTCGCAATTTTTCTTAATATCCTACGCATAATTTTCCCGCTTCTTGTTTTTGGAAGACCGGGAACAATTAAAATTTTGTCCGGTCGGGCAAAGCTTCCAATTTGATGTTTAACAATCTCTATTAATTCCTGATGGAGCGAGTTATTCATTTCTTGTTCAGGGTCACAAATAACGTAAGCATAAATTCCTTCACCCTTAATTTCATGAGGATAACCGACAACGGCACTTTCAATAACCAGACTATGGCTGTTTAATACATTTTCTAATTCAGCAGTTCCGATTCTATGTCCGCTTACATTCAGGACATCATCAACTCTACCAATAATTCTAAAATTTCCTGATTCATCACGATAAGCTCCGTCTCCTGTGAAGTATTTATTAGAATAAATAGAAAAGTATGTCGATCGGCAGCGATCATGATTTTTATAAGTTGTTCGGATAATTGATGGCCATGGGAATTTAATGCAAAGATTGCCTTGCTTGTTGAAAGTCAGAATTTCTTTTCCTTGTTCATCAAGTATAACTGGTTGTATTCCGGGTAATGGCTTTCCTGCAAAAGTGGGTGATGCATCCGTTACTCCGGATAAACTTGATATTAATATACCTCCTGTTTCAGTCTGCCACCAGGTATCAACTATCGGACACTTTCCTTTTCCTACATGATCGAAATACCATTTCCAGGCTTCTTCATTTATTGGTTCTCCAACCGTACCAAGAGTTTTTAAACTTGAAAGTATTGCATTGTCAAATTGCGAATGACCAAAAGACATTAGAGAACGAATAGCTGTAGGTGCTGTATAAAATATATTTACTTTATGCTTATCAATAATTTTCCAGAAGCGTCCTGCATCTGGCCAGGTGGGAATTCCTTCATACATTAAACTTGTTGCTCCGGCAAGTAATGGACCATAAACGATATAAGAATGGCCTGTAATCCAACCAATATCTGCTGTACAAAAGTGAATCATTCCCGGACTATATTGAAATACATTTACAAAAGTATAAGCTGTGTAAATCATATATCCACCAATAGTATGAACTGCTCCTTTCGGTTTTCCTGTAGATCCTGAAGTGTAAAGAATAAAAAGAGGATCTTCAGAATCCATTATCTCAGGTTGATCATTGATTAGAGTTATTTTGGCTTCTTCCTCATGCCACCATTTATCTCTGTCAGGATTGAAATCTATTTCTGTTTTAGAACGCTTATAAATTATTACTGTTTCAACTTTATTGTATATTAAAATAGAGTCATCGATAATTTTCTTTATTGGAATAATCTTATCACCTCTATAAGCACCATCACAACAAATAATCATTTTTGCTTCAGTATCTTCTAATCGATCAGCAATACTTGAGGCACTGAAACCACCAAAAATCACAGAATGAATAGCTCCAATTCTTGCACATGCAAGAACGGCAATTGCTAATTCTGGAATCATTCCCATATTTATACATATTCTATCACCTTTCTTAATGCCATTGTTTTTTAATACTTCGGTAAATTTTATTACGCGTTCATGCAATTGTTTATAAGTAATAAATTGTGATTCTTCATTTTCAAAATTTGATTCCCAAATAATCGCAATATTGTCTCCCTTGTTTTTTAAATGTTTGTCAATACAATTTTCAGTAATGTTTAATTTGCCATTAACAAACCAATGTGTGTGTGCTGTTTCAAAATTGTAATTGAGAACTTCATCCCATTTTCTGTGCCACGAAAAATGGCTTGCAACCTCGGCCCAAAATTTTTCTGGCGCCAATATACTTTGCTGATATTTGTCTTGATATTCTTGTTCGGTAAGAATTTGATATGGATATGACATTGTTTTAGCAATTAGAAGCAAACTTACATAATTTCTTTGATTTATATTTTTTTTCAAGATCACTGTACATTATTAAATTAACATGTATAAACAATTTGTAGTATTTTTGCAATGCAAGCAGAAGTCTATAATTTTCTTCCTAACCTCTTAAAAATTAGTAACAATCCATAATTGAGTAATGTGTTTTCATAGCCTTGTCTCGATGACTGATCAACAACTTGCAAAGCATTTTCGGGTAACACTAGAGAATATGGAAGAACTTGCTCCACAATTTCATATCAATGCATTTACATATCCAAAAACACCTGTAATAACCAATTTAAAAAAGAATGCTCTTCAACGTTATCAGTGGGGATTAATACCATCGTGGTCAAAGGACGAAGAAATAAAGAAATATACTTTAAATGCAAAAGTTGAGACAATACACGAAAAGCCTTCATTTAAAGGAAATGTAAAAAACAGATGCCTTGTTCCGTCCAATGGATTTTATGAATGGCAGTGGTTAGACGAAAAAGGTAAAAGCAAACGAAAATTTATAATTAAAGTAAAAGGAGAGGAGGTTTTTGCATTTGCAGGATTATGGTCAGAATGGACGAACAAGAAAACAGGGGAAGTGATACATACCTATACTATACTTACAACAGAAGCAAATGAATTAATGTCTGAAATTCATAATTCCAAGAAAAGGATGCCAATTATTGTACGACCTGACGAATATGATAAATGGTTAAATCAAGAAGAAATTGATTTTAACGGAAATGAGCTTACTGCTGAGTTGTCAGATTAATATTTAACTTTTATTTATATATTATTTTAGAGTATGTGGACGAACATTTCCTTTGAAGCCTACGCTTTTTTTCATAAATTTGCCAAAATTTAAAATTATGGAAAATCAGAATAAAAATTCCAATGAGATCAATATTGAGCTTCCGGAAGAAATAGCAGAAGGTTTATATTCTAATCTGGCAATTATTTCTCATTCACATTCAGAGTTTGTGCTTGATTTTATAAGATTAATGCCCAATATTCCAAAAGCTAAAGTTAAAGCTAGAATTGTACTGACACCTCAACATGCGAAGAGACTGCTAAAAGCTTTATCTGACAATATTAGTAAATATGAGTCTCAATTTGGCATGATTCAGGACCCTGAACCACAGCAATTTCCACCAATGTCATTTAATACGCCAGTTGCTCAAGCTTAAATCTTGTTATGAATAAATATTATAATGCAATTGCAATTTCTCTGATCTTTTGTTTTTGTGCTTTTGGACAAAAAAAATTATTGGACATAGAAACATTATGGAAACTGGGTCGAGTAACACTCGAGGATATTAGTCCTGATGGAAAGTTAGCAGTATATTCAGTTGTGAATTATAATATCTCTGAGAATAAAGGCAACTCTAATTTGTATTTAATTTCTACGGATGGTAATTCACCTTCCAAGAAAATTACAAATTATGAAGGTTTTGAAGGAAATGCAAGATTCAGACCTGACGGAAAGAAAATTAATTTTTTGTATAATGGTCTTTTGTATGAAATGAACTCTGATGGAACAGATCATGTAAAACTTTCTGATATAGAAATGAACGGATTTATTTGGTCTCCAGCAGGTGATAAAATAATTTTTTTACGAGATGTAAAATACAGAAAGTCTACTGTTGAACTTTATCCTGATCTTCCAAAAGCAAATGCAAGAATTTATACAGATCTGATGTACCGACATTGGAAAAGTTATGATGACGGTCATGATAGCAATGTTTTTTATGTTTCGTATTCCAATGGAGAAGTTAAAGGTAGTCCTGTAAATATTATTGGAGAAGCTTTTGAAGCACCTACTGAACCGAATGACGGAATTGAACAAGTTAGTGTTAGTCCGGATGGAAAATATATTGCATATAGTATAAAAAAATTAACTGGGAAAGAATATACATTGTCAACCAATACTGACATTTATATTTATGATGTTCAAAATAAATCAAGTATAAATATCAGTTCGTTTAATAAAGGCTATGATAAGAATCCGGTCTTTTCTCCGGATGGAACACAATTAATTTTTAATAGTATGCTTACTCCGGTTTATGAAGCGGATAAGAACAGATTGACCTTATATGACATAAAATCAAAAAAGACAATTGATCTTGGAGGGAAATTTGATAACGACATGGATAATGCTTTATGGTCAATGGATGGTAAGACGATTTATTTTACCAGTGCAATTAATGGTTGTAAGCAAATTATGACTATGGATGTAGCAACCGCTTCAGTTAATCAATTAACAAATGGTGTTCACGATATCACTGATTACAGGTATGCAAATAAAGTAATTGTTGCATCTAAGGTTAGTATGACTGAGTCAGCAGAGATATATACGGTGAATGCATCCGGTAAATTGAGTCAAATAACGCAAGTGAATTCAACAATATGGAATACTATTGACAAACCCACGGTTCAGTCTAAATGGATTACTACAACAGACGGAAAGAAAATGTTAGTCTGGACAATACTGCCTCCTGGCTTCGATCCTTCTAAGAAATATCCTACTTTATTGTATTGTCAGGGAGGACCACAATCTACAGTGAGTCAGTTTTTTTCATACCGATGGAATTTTTCATTGATGGCTTCTAATGGTTATGTAGTGGTTGCACCATGCAGAAGAGGAATGCCTGGTTTTGGGCAAGAATGGAATCTTGCAATTTCTAAAGATTGGGGAGGTCAATGTATGAAAGATTATTTAAGTGCTATCGATGATGCATGTACTGAAACTTTTGTAGATCGAAACAAACTAGGAGCTATAGGTGCAAGCTTTGGCGGTTATTCTGTATTCTATCTTGCAGGAAATCATAATAAAAGATTTAAATGTTTTATCTCACATTGTGGAATGTATAATATGGAATCCTGGTATGGAACAACTGAAGAAATGTGGTTTGCTAATTATGACATAGGCGGCCCGTATTGGGAAAAAACACATAAGAAGCAATATGAAAAATTTTCACCCCATAATTTTGTTGATAAGTGGGATACTCCAATACTTGTAATACATGGAGAAAAAGATTATAGAGTTCCGGTGAGTGAGGGCTTGCAAGCATATCAGGCAGCACAACTTAAAGGAATTCCAAGCAAACTTTTGTTATTTCCGGAGGAAGGCCATTGGATACAGTCCGCGCAAAACGGAATATTATGGCAGAAAGAATTTTACTCCTGGTTGAATCAATATTTGCAAAAATAAATTACATTTTTTTTTGGAACAAATTCATTTTAACACTGATAAAGAAGGAAAGTCATTGAGTCCAGTTCTTGCAGAATCTATAATTAATTATTTAATTGATATAGATGGAACAATTTGTGAAGATATTCCAAATGAAGAACCTGAAAGAATGAAATCAGCGAATCTATACGACGGTGCAACGCAATATGTAAACAATTTGTATGATGCCGGTCATATAGTGACATTTTTTACAAGCAGAACAGTAGATCTTAAAGAAATAACTGAAATCTGGTTAACTGAAAATGGATTTAAATATCATTCTGTTTTATATGGAAAGCCAAGGGGTGGAAATTATCACTGGATAGATAATCATCCGGTAAAGACAACGCACTTCAAAGGAAAATTTTCAACACTCATTGGAAAAATAGGTGAGTCTGAGAAATTTGAAGAATAATCAAAATTGGAAAAGCCTAAGCAGAAATATTATGTAGTTTGGGAGGGAATTAATCCCGGAATTTATTTAAACTGGAATGAGTGCTTGTTGCAGGTAAAAGCTTATCCAAATGCCAGATACAAGTCTTTTTCAACATTAAAAGAAGCCCAGGATGCTTATGCTTCAGGGTTTTCTAATTCAGCAATCGCTGAAAAGAAAAAAAAATCCATTCCTCAGTCAAAGAACTGGAAAGATATAGTTCCCGGTAATAGTATTACAGTTGATGCAGCCTGTCAAGGCAATCCGGGAAAAATGGAATATAGAGCAGTTGAGCCATTTACCGGTAAGGAGCTATTTCATGTAGGTCCTTTGAGAAATGGAACGAACAATATAGGAGAGTTTCTAGCTTTGGTTCATGCACTGGCTCTTTTAAAGAAGCTGAAGAAAAGTGAAACCATAATTTATTCTGATTCAAAGACGGCTATTGGATGGGTTAAGAAAAAGAAACCAAATACAAAGCTCGTATTTGATAAAAGCAATGTCGAAATCAAAGATTTGATGACTAGGGCTGTTGATTGGCTTAATTCAAATTCATATTCAAATGAAATAAGAAAGTGGGAAACTGAAATATGGGGTGAAATACCTGCAGATTTTGGAAGAAAGTAAAGAAATGATTTTCAAACAAAAATCAAATAAATTTATATCACTTGCAGTAAAAAATGCAGCATTTTATATTTCACTGATATTATTAAGTTCAATTCTGATTGGATATTTCATTTATAAGATCAGTTATGAAATTGTTTTAAAATCTTCAGAACAAAATGCACTTCATACCCTCGAGATCCTTAATTTAAAACTAGAATCCAGTGTCGAGAATGCAAGAAAAGATGTAATTTTTATTGCCCGAAGTCCATATTTAAAAGAGTATATTCGATCAGAGAATGTGTCTTCAGATGAATTCAAGAAACAAGGTCTGACTTCTGATTACATTTCATTTTTAAGTTCAAGACCCGATTATTCTCAAATTCGTTTTATTGGGCGAAAAGATAATGGAAAAGAAGTATTGCGTGTTGACAGAATGAATACTTCAATAACGGTCGTAAACCCAAATGAATTACAACAGAAGGGTAGCTCGGCTTATTTTAAAGAAACAGTAGATTTGCCGGAAGATTCGGTCAACTTTTCAATCATAGATTTAAATAAGGAATATGGCAAAATAAGTACACCTGTAATGCCTACTCTAAGAGCATCTTGCCCTGTTTGGTTCAATAATATTTCTTATGGAATTGCAATAATCAATGTGAATCTGACTTCATTATTTATTGAGTTAAATGAATTATCAAAAAATGACTTCGAAATTTATTTAATTGATTCTAAGGGCCATGCATTAATTCATCCTGATGCCAGTAAATCGTTTGCGTTTGAGTATGGTAAAAAAGAATCAGTATTTGATGAACTAGGGATTCTTCAATTACCTGGAAACAAAGAGAAGAGAGTATCAGCGAAGGGAAAAGTACTTTATGTAAATAAAGTAAATTATCCAAAACAAAATTATTCGTTATATTTTATAGCTCAATCGAAAGAAAATAAATTACTGGAGAAATTTATAAATTGGAAATGGTCCATTGCGGGAATAACGCTTATGATATCGTCATTATTTATGTTCCTGGCATTGTGGTGGTTGCAAAGGCAATCAAAAGATATGGTGAATATTGTAAATTCGATTTCTCAATTTGAAAAGAATCTTCAGACTTCGGATCTTCCTATTCAAAGAAATGATGAAATAGGAATTATAGCCAATACTTTTAATACTATGGCTGAGGTAATTAAGACGAATATTGTGAATTTGGAAAAAGCCAAGCGTGAAGCAGAACTTGCAAATATTCAGAAAGAAGAGTTTTTGCAAAACATGAGTCACGAAATTAGAAACCCTCTTCATACCATATTGGGAATGACCAGGATGCTGGAAAGCAATGAACCAAATAATGAGCAAATACCAATTATCGAGAGTCTAAAGTTTAGTTCGAATACTTTGTTATCCCTTGTTAACGATATTCTTGATTTTTCTAAATTGAAGGAAGGTAAAATTATTCTGCAACCTACAACATGTAACTTATATAGCCTGGTAAATCGAATTATCAAATCTTATTCATTTGAAGCAATCAATAAGAAGATCAGCATTCAATTCAATTGCGACGAACGAATAAAGCAGAATTCCTATGAAATAGATGAATTAAGAATTAATCAGATAATAATTAATCTGTTATCAAATGCATTAAAATTTACCCCTCCAAATGGACAAATAAATATTTTACTTCATAGTAAAGAGGAATCTGAAAATGTAGATCTTATAAATTTCAAAATCACTGATACCGGACCTGGTATTCCTAAAGAGAAATTCAATACAATTATTTCACGATTTGAAAAACTGAATGATAATGATTCAATGAATCAATATGGAGCAGGACTTGGACTTCCGATTGTAGTTCAGCTATTATCACTTTTTAAATCCAAGTTATTACTAGATGAAAGTGGTATTGGTGCAACTTTTACTTTTTCAATTCATGGGATCAGAACAAAAACTGAGATAAAGGGATTTTTGGATATACCCGTTAAGCCAATAACAAAGATGCTTATTATTGATGATGACCCTCAGATAATCTATTGGTACAAGCATATTTTTTCTGAAAAGAATTATCAGTTAATTCCGATCATGGAAGCTTCTGAATTAAATACGTTAGAAGACACAAGTAATTTTGATATTGTGATAACTGATGATCAGGTTAATGACAGGTCTATCATTGAAATTCTCCCATCTATTAAATTATTAACGCATGAAAAAAGCGTTGTTATAATGGTTACGGGTAATCACGATTTGGCACAGCCATTGATAAAGAGTAAAGGATTATTAGATACCGTTATTCAAAAGCCTGTTAATGGAGAATTTCTTCAAGAGCAGATTGAACGATTATGGTTGATAAAGCAGAATGGTGTTGCAGAGTTTCAGAAAATATTTACCGATTATGATGGCCATAAGGATAAAATATTGAATTTTTATAACATTCTTATCGAAGAGTGGACATCGTCTGTTGATATGTTGAAAGAGGCTATTCAGTTAAGAAACAATGAGAATAAAAATAAAGTGATTCATAAAATGGCTAATTCATTAAGAAAGTTTGGCATGAACAGTGTTGAACAATATTGGATAGAACTGGATCTGTCTCAAGAATTAGATCATAAAGCAATGCAGGTTCACATAGAAAAATTAACGAATAGCATAAAATTAGCTAAGATTCACGCTTCAATTTTATCTACTTAAAGTAATTTGTTGTTTAGAATTTCAAAAAATTCTTTTTTGTATTTTTGACTAATTGGAATTTGGCGCGAACCAATTGTAATTTCTTCAAGAGTTGTTTTCTCTACCTTATTTAAATTTACAATAAAAGACCTGTGAACCCTCTTAAAATGGCTGGGAAGTAAAGCTTCAACATTCTTTAAAGGGATTAGACTTAAAATGGTTTTATCATGTAATACAAATGCAACATAATTTTCTTCCGAACGTAGAAAATGAATATCATTATAATTGACTTTCACATATTTATTTCCATCCTTAATATAACATATATCATTGTCGTCCTGGAGTATCGATTTAGAGTTTGAATCTCCATGATGGACCCGGTTTATAGCTTTTTTAAACCTATCAAAATGAAGTGGTTTAACCAGGAAATCAACAATTTCATCGTAATCAAAAGCCAATGCTGCGAAATCCTTTTCCGAAGTTATCATGATCACAGGAATATTCTGTGATCTGATTTCTAATATAGATTGCCCGGTCATATCAGGTAAGTGATAATCCAGAAGTAAGACGTCAAATTTTTGCTGGCTTAATACTTGTAATCCATCGTTGCCTGTATTGGCTGAAAGACAATATTCTATTTCTTCTAACTTGCTACAAAAATGCTTAACCAGATCACATATCATTGGATCGTCGTCAATTACAAGGCATTTCAGTTTCATAACTTAAAGATACATATATACATGAAAAGTAAGAGACATAGTTATTAAATAAATTATTTTGAAAATTTTTAAAGGGTTAAAGTAGAAAAGAATTTTAGTAACCTCTGTTTATAAAATTGCAGATAAAATTACAAACAATGAGAAATAAAAATTTTAAAATAAGTTATATTATTTTAAGGAGCACAGCAAAAGTATAGCAAAAAACAGTGATTGTAATGATGCTTATAAAATTTAAAACCCATCCGGCTTTTAACATATTACGCAATGGTATTTGTCCACTACCATAAACAATAGCATTAGGAGGTGTACCCATTGGTAACATGCTTGCACAGGACGCGGCCAGGCACATTGGTATTCCGAGCACAAGAGGTGAAAGGCCCATTGAAACGGATATGGAACAAATGATGGGACTAAATACGATGACCTGAGCTATATTACTCATTACCTCGCTTAGAAATATTGTAATCGTAGTTACAAGGAGTATTGTTAGAAATAGGTTTGAAGAGACATATCCTGATAAATTGGATCCCAAGGAATTAAGCAGACCACAATTTTCTAATTGCTTGGCAAGTGCAAGACCGCCTCCAAACATTATTAATATTCCCCAACTCATCTTGGAAGTGTCACCCCAATTGAGCAGCCTTTTGGTTCGAATATTCGTTTCGTCTATTTCATATTCTTGTACATTCTGATTATTTCCGGAGGGGAAAATAAATAATAAGAAAGTACCAAGTAATGCCACGAAAGTATCTGTTAGTTTTAAAGATGTAAATTGATTTATAAAATCTTTAAAAATCCATAGTAAGGCCATGCATAAAAAGATAATCATGACTCTTTTCTCACCAGAAGTCCAGGATCCTAATAATTTTATTTTTTCTTTCAGAAATGATTTTCCTTTTTCAGAGTTTTCAAGCTTACTTGGAAACAATACAAAATTGAAAGTTAAAAAAAGAAGAATTAATAAAGTTAATGAAATAGGAACACAGATAATCATCCACTTTAAAAAACCAATCTGAATCTGATATTGATCTTTAACAAAGGCAATGAAGGCACTATTCGGCGGGGTGCCAATGATTGTAGCTAAACCGCCAATATTGGAAGCATATGCGATACATAATAATATAGCAATACTAAATTTTTTTATTTGTTCTGGTTTATTATTTTCTGAAAGTACATGTATAATTGAAAGTGCAATAGGATACATCATCATGGTGGTAGCTGTATTGCTGATCCACATACTTATCAAGTATGTAGACAGCATAAATCCCAAAAGTACCCGAGATGGATGATGTCCGCAAAAATTAATGACATGAAGAGCAATTCGGGTATGCAGGTTCCATTTTTCAATGGCGATTGCAAGGAAGAATCCACCCATAAATAGAAAAATCACTGGATCAGAATAAGATACACTTACAGCCTGAAGAGTTGAAATACCAAACAATGGAAATAACAGAAGAGGTAATAATGAAGTAACAGGCATTGGAATGATCTCAGAAATCCAGGTAGATATCATTACAAATGCAAAACACAAAGTAATATTAGCCTCAAAAGCTAGTTGTAAAGGATTGGCAATATAGAGTAAGGCCGAAACGACTAAAATAAAAGATCCGACAACTAAAGATTTATACTTGATATATAATTCTTTCATTTTGTCAAGGCAAGATCTATTTTATTTTAGGTATGCTAAAGTTAGGCTTAGGTATTCTCAGTATTTTTAAAGTAACCTTGTTCTTTTGCATCCTCGCCAATTCCATGAAGTTGAACAACACGAGCTCTTTTTCGTAACCTCATGTTTAACATCTCTACAAGAAGTGAAAATGCTATAGCAAAATATAAATAACCCTTTGGAACTGCTCCAACAACTTCTCCACCAATATTCACATGTGCAAGATGCGCTCCTTCTACAATGAGCATAAATCCAATAAGTAATAAGAAAGCAAGTCCTAACATTTGAACAGTAGGATGTTCGTTTACAAATCGTCCGACAGGATGAGCGAAAGCGATCATAATAATGATCGATACGATAACACTTATTATCATAATCCACAATGCTCCATGTAATCCTGAAGTCATACCAACTGCTGTTAAAATAGAATCCAAACTGAATATTATGTTAATTAATGTGATCTGTAAAACAGCATTTGTAAGACTTCTTTTCTTTTGTATTTTATCAGTTTCTTTAGGGTCATCTGAATCAAGCTTATGGTGAATTTCTGATACAGATTTATAAATTAAAAAGAATCCACCAATAATTAAAATAAGACTCTGAATAGAGAATCCGGCTTGAATAAATGAACTATTTATTGTAAGAATCGATTTTTGCATGGCAGTCATGAAGACAAGTCCAAATAATAAAACGATTCTCATAATCATTGCTGCTAGCAAACCGATGTTGGTTGCTTTCTTACGATCTTCACTCGGTAACTTATTAGCGGTTATGGATATGAAGATGATATTATCAACCCCAAGAACTATTTCCAAAAAGGTAAGAGTTAGAAAACTAATAATAACTTCCATGGAGCCCCAGGCTGGAAAATCGTACATGATTTAAATTTTGCCGTAAAGCTAAGAGAAAAGTATCTCATAACAAAGAGTTATATTTTGGAATTATTATTCTGCCTGGATGAGTTTAAGCATTTACTTATTTCGCTAAGCGACCAAACTTTCTATTCAGAAATAGCATCATTTGTTACACTGAATCGATTATTGTTTTTAAATCTTGACATTTATAAATTTTGACAAAAGAGTAAGTTTGAAATGTTTTCTTATGATGTTAGATAATGATATTTCAGGTTTAATGCAAACTTTCTAAAAGAATTTTCACAATCAAGAACAATGTAACAGGATCTATTCAATTGAATTTAATTCATATCACTTTTGATTCATTTGATTTTTAATAATTGGCCTTTCAATTATTAATTTAAAATTCGTTGACGGCTATCTTAACATAAATTGTTTGGGTGTCATACCGTATTTCCTTTTGAAAGCAGCTATAAAATGGCTGATATTGGTGTAACCAATATGATCAGCGATTTCATTAACCTGAAGTTGTTTTTTTTGTAAGAGTTGTTTGGCAAGCTCTAATTTGTAATCCAAAACATATTGATAAGGAGTATTGCCATATATTTCTTTGAATCCTACCTTCAATTGATATTCATTTAAGCCAATTCTTTTTGCAACTTCAGATAATGTAATTTCTTGATTGTATCCCTCTAAGAGAATATCCTTCGCTTGTTTTATTTTTCTAACAATCGAATCATTATTTAAAAATGGACACGCTACAGTATTCGGTTTATTTGATCCAAAGAAGAGGCTTAGAATTTCTATTGCTTTCGCATGAAGAAATAATTCTTTCGAATTTTCAGTAAGATGAGTGAGATTAATTTGATTTATAATCTGGACTATTTCAGCAGAAAATTCTCTTTCTTCGTAAAATTTTTTATGAGACTGCTCAGGATTGAATATTGGAGCAATGTCAATGTTTGGAATAAACATACCATGAAGAATGCTCAATTCAATTTTTAAAATACAAAGCAAGCTTTCGTCCTCCATTATAACATTATAGGGTAAGTCCTTGTCCGGATCATAAATAATAAAGGACTTTCCAGGTTGCAGGGTACGGGAATACATTGGATTAAAGACAAGGTTTACATCTTTTCCAACGCACATAACCAGATAAACGACACTTTTCCTAAAAAGACCCGGAGTTCGATTCTCATTCTTTGATTTGTTGATTATTTCTATTTCGATTTGAAGGCTTGAAGGGATCAATTTTTTGGGTATTTTATGAATTTAATGAAATATGATATAGTATTTAACGTTTTGCCTTTCAATATTTAAAGATTGCCTTTTTGATTAAATTGACAGGACATGGAATATTACTTTCAGGGTTAAAATTACTACTTTTTAGGGTATTTTTTAGGGACATTCTAGAGGCAAATTTGCAACTGAAATGAAGGCTTACCTCATATTGGTTATTACGATAATGGCATTTTGTAGCCTCATAGGTCAAGCCGACACACTTAACTTGATGGAGGTCTCGGTTACTGCTACGCGTTCTGATCGATTGATTTCCTCTATTCCAATGCCAGTGAGCCTTATTAATTTTAATCAGATTAAAGGGCCTGGATTGATTAGACTAAATGATGTGCTATCCGAGCAAACAGGTATTAAAATCGTACCTCAGATTAATGGGTTAGGAAATGGAGTCCAACTCCAGGGACTTAATCCGGATTATACACTTATTTTGATTGATGGAGAACCTTTAATAGGTCGTTATACAGGGACTCTGGATCTTAATCGGGTAGCAACCGGAAATATCAAGAAAATAGAAATTGTTAAAGGGCCATCTTCAAGTTTATACGGATCTGACGCTTTAGCAGGAGTTATAAATATCATTACAGACCCGGCTTTAATTAAAAAACTAAATATTTCTACGAGATATAGTAGTCGAAATACATGGGATTTTAATGGTATGGGTAATACAACAATTGGAAGATTAAGAATGGGTTTTCATCTTAATCATTTTAGAACGGATGGTTATGATCTGACTCCGGAAGTATTCGGTCAGACTGTTTCACCTTTTAATAATTACACCCTAAGTGGAAAATTAATCTATCAATTTAATTCAAATGATGAATTAAAGTTTAGCTATAGAAAGTTTAATGAATTTCAATCGAATAAATTTCAGGTTGTTTCTGGTCCAGACTCTATTCAAGTATCTGGAGATGGTAAAGTAAAAGACGAAAATATTTATTTTTCTTATAAGAAAATTATTAATCCCAGATGGAATGTAAGTGCCTCTAACTATATCAGTAATTATACAACAACAACAGACCTTAAAGAAGTTGAGAACCCTGATGTTCGTTTTTATGAAGACAGATTTAGTCAGGCGTTTCTAAGACCTGAAATAATTGTTGGGTATCAGGCTAGCATAAAACATAAGTTTTTATTAGGTTCAGGTTATATCTATGAGACTGTTGAGAGCTCTCGTTATGGAGATGCATTAAAAAGAATGCAATCGAATTATTACTCTTTTCTGCAGTATGAGTTTTCGAAAAAGAAATGGGATATGACTGTGGGCATCCGATTAGATAAAAATTCAAATTACAGCACACAAATTAGCCCAAAGCTTGCAGGTCAGTATAGTATTAGTAATTCTCATCAAATAAAAATGTCTATTGGAAGAGGCTTTAAGGCTCCTGATTTTAGACAGCTGTATATGAATTTTAGAAATGATGCAGCATCTTATTCCGTTTTCGGAACAGAAGTTGTCGGTCAGGAATTAAAGGAATTACAAAGAACAGGTCAGTTATCTGAGGTGTATTTTAATTTTGAAGATGCACAGAAAATTAATGCAGAGTCATCATGGGCAATTAATCTTGGATCTTCACATGCTTTAAATAAAAATATTAAAGTAGATCTTAATTTATTTAGAAATGACTTATCAGATTTAATTGAAACAATTATAGTTGCTACTACAATACAACAAAAGAACATTTACAGTTATATGAATCTGCAAAAAGTATTTACACAAGGTGTAGAAGCCAATATTAAATACGTAATAAATACCAATTGTGATATTTCCGGAGGATATCAATATCTGGAAGCTAAAGACAAGATGGTTTTACAAAGAATAAAAAATGGAGAAGTATTTGGTATTGACCCCGTTACGTCTAAGACGTATAGAATAAACAAAAAAGATTACATTGGATTGGCTGGAAGATCAAGGCATCAGTTCAATATTAAATTCAACTATAGAATTCCAATTCTTGGGATTGATGCGTATTCAAGATTATTTTATAATTCTCGTTTTGGAATAAATGCTTTGAATGGGAATGTTAGCGGAATTAGTGTGCCGCCAAGTGATCTGAATAGCAATGGAATTTTGGATACAAGAGATAATCTTGTTAAAGATTACTTTACGTTAAATATTAGTTTGCGTAAGAATTGGAATGATAAGATTGTTTTTCAAACAGGTGTAGAGAATCTTTTTAATTATAGGTACCCTATGTATATTCCAAATTTAATTGGCAGAAATATTTTTATTAATTTACAATATAACTTTATAAAGTCATGAAAAAGATTATTTATTTTTTATTATTGGTTTCAACATTTAATATTTCATGTGATGATGATGATATAAAAAATGATGTAACTGTTTATTCTACGAGTATCAACGATTTGCCAGCGGATCCGGGAACAGGATTTGATCCTATGACAGGAGCGCCATTAGGTACAACGGGTCATTATACATTCTTTCGATTTTCAGATTCCAGTTATGTAAATTTGGAAGATAGTGCCAAAGGCAAATGGGATTTAGGGTTCAGAGGAAGTAAAATAATTGTCAATGGTGGAACCAGTGGGCCTGGGAATGTTTTAGCTGCAACTGTTAGTGGTATTTTTGAAGATTATAATTCCATACCAGAAAATGTATCATTTACAAATGATAATGGTGCAGCATTAGTAATTGGAAGTACTTGGGGAATTTATGATGCTCAAAACATGGTATTTAAAATTGATCCAGGAAAGATAATATTACTTCGTTGCAATGATGGAAATTATGCAAAGTTGCAAGTATTGAGTTATTATAAAAACGCACCCGCGGTTCCGGATGCAAGAAAGGACTTGCCAAGATATTACACATTTAGATATGTGTATCAATCAAATGGTTCAAAGAATTTTAAATAATTCCATTTGTAATTGATTAAGTATTGAGTCTTATTGAATTTTTTTTAGTTACATATAAAAAATTTAGTAAGACTCTATACTAAAGTACAACACTATACGCATACTTAGATTATTTAATATTTTATTTTAAAAACTAAGCAGTACAAGCTCTAAAAATTTAGCTTATATTTATACCCTAAAATAAAGTTGAATGAGGAACTTGATTATGCTCTTGTTCCTGCCCCTTTCAATATGGGCTGTGGATAAGAAAAACTCAAACTCCCTGTCACCTCAGACTTTATCGGTGCAATGTCCTCCTAATATTACTGTTCAGGAAGGAGCAAAGTACGATACATCTGTGACAGGATTTCCGGTAGTTTTATCCAACAGTGGAGGTGCAGTAACAATTACTTATATCGAAATTTTTTCGAACGGAAATTGTGCAAATGGTTCTGACTTGGTTAATCGAAATTTTACAATTCGAAATGCTTTAGGAGAAATCGAACGTTGCAGTCAATCAATTTTCATTAGACATTTACGCCCCGATCAATTAAGAATCCCTACAGACACAACGATTGAATATCCCAAGGATAAAAAATTAGCAGAAGCTATACTTAGATACCCATTGTCTCTTGGGTCAATTGAAGTTACATTTATTGATACAAAAGTTTCTAACCTTTGTAATATACCCGTTAGAGTAAAACGAGATTGGTCTATTCGGGATAAATGTTCCAATACGGTAATAAAGAAATCTACGAATATAACGTTAATGGCATACCAGAATAGCTTTGAGCATACAAAGTCTGTAGTTGGTGATGTCTGTTTTTCAGAAGGCGAAATTGTGTTAACCTCAAAAGGTGAATTTGGACCTTATACGTACCTTTGGAATAATGGAGCAACAACCAATGCTCTTTATGGCATTCCTGCTGGAAATTATTCTGTTGTTGTAACAGACGCTTTTAAATGTAATAATCTAATTTCGATTTCGGTAACTAGTATTGCTGAAACAGCAGATGTTGGAGGACTTATTTCAACAGCCAATAATTACCGTGTGAATCCGGATTCAATTTATATTTCCGATGTAGATAATGTTACTAAATTTTGTTCTTCTTCAAATGGGGGATTGCATTATGCATTTAAAGTCAGGTCGAAGAAGACAGGAATGATTGATTACCGGTTTGTAAAAAGATCTCAAGTACTTGATGGTGTAAGTACAAAAGATATTGTAGTAATCCAAAAACATATTTTAGGGAAACAGAAACTCACAGATACATTGAGATATTTTGCAGCGGACGTAAACAGAAATTTCAATGTAACATCATCGGATATTGCCGAGATTCGAAAATTAATTTTAGGTATTAAGGATACTTTTACTGATGTTTACCCCTGGTATTTTTTCAGACCGGATTGGAAATCAGTGATTACAAAGAATAATAGCTATGAGTCAATTTATTTCAAAGGATTAAATATTACGAATTACCCAAGACTTAACGGTGATGTTTTAGCTGTCAAAATGGGCGACATGGATTTAAGCTATAACAACAGTTTGCAAAATACATCATCAAGAAGTTCATTACAAACATCTTCCTCAATTCAGTACTTGTTAGAATATAAGAATAATGAAACAATTCTAAAAATCTTCTTAAATCAAGAAGAAAAAAATATTGAAGGGTTTCAGTGTGAGTTGCAATTAAAATCAGATTGTAAGATTAAGAGTGTTTCATCTACTTTGTTAGAAAGTGATCAATACTGTATTCAGGGCAATACGATAAGTTTAAGTGTAAGTACAGGAGAGGTTTTGAATTTTGAGGATAGTGTTCCATTTTTGATATTGCATCTTGAGAATAATATTCATTCCTGTGAAGTTGAAGATTTCCTTTCATTTGGTCAACGCATAAGTAACGAGTATTACACTGAATCAGGAGAGATTTTCGAATTAGGGCTTAAGTTGTTCCAGCCAAGGAATTCTACGTTTTTACAACTAGTTCCTAACCCTTTTCAGGATTACCTGTCATTCTTAGAATTGTCAGAAGCAGATTTTCTTAATGTTATAATCTATAACAGCAATGGGGTAGTGCTAATTAACCAGCAGATCTCCGGAAATGAAAAGCTTGATTGCGCCAATTGGCCTGCAGGAATTTACTATTACTATATACATGGTAGTGGCAGTAAGCTTCAAAATGGAAGCCTGATTAAATTTTAATCAGGAAATTCCTGGTAAATAAGCCTAAAATTATTGAAGTGTGATACCTTAGCGCTTGTTAAGGGATTATGTCTTTAAGAAGATTATTTGCCATATTTACTTCTCTCATTCTATTATATTGCATTGGGATATTCTGCATATATATAATGATTGATTTCATAGTATTTGCGCCTGTTCGACATAGCAATTCCTTTAATTATACAAATCCTTTGAAATTTAAGGAGTTTAGGTTGGCCCAACCCAATGGCCAAAGAATTAATGTCCTGGAGTTTAAAACCGAGATTTCCCCAAAAGCGAGTGTATTATTCTTGCATGGAGCAACCAAGAGTATTGATTATTGGTCTTCTCATTTTGCTTCATTCTTTATTGAAAGATCCTGTAATTTTATTATTCCTGATTATAGAGGATATGGAAAGTCTGATGGTAGTTCCTCAGAATTCAATTGGTATGAAGATGCACAATTGACGTATTCCTGGCTAAAAACCCAAACAAGTCAGGATAGTATTATAATAGTTGGATATGGATTGGGCGCTGTTGCTGCGGCTTATTTGGGAACTTTGAGTCCATGCAGAATGGTAATCCTTATCAATCCTGTATATGGAATTAGAACCTGGATCAGAGAGAAATTACCTGCATTGGTTCTATTGCCTCGCGACTTGAAATATGATTTCAATAGTTATGAGTATATTCCTAACATTATTAGCCCTACGGCTATTTTATTAAATAAGAATTTAAAAGACATGCCGGAAAACGCGAGACGTCACTTGCAAACTTTTGTTTCAGATCAAGGAACATTTTATGAACTAGATCATACGCACAATGAGTTACCTGTTTCAGACAGTAAATTCTCAGATGCTATTGATAATTTGTTTAAAAGTTTATAAAGAATGAGTAATCGTTCTAAGTTAGAGAAATTTGCAGACAACAAAAAATTTTCAAATGTTTTTGAAAATAATAGTTATGAGCAACCACAATTATTCTCAGGATTTAATACTATAGTTGATTATAAAGGAAAGTGGTCTAAAGAATATTTTAAAAATAACTACAAGTTAGTACTTGAGCTTGCTTGTGGCAGAGGAGAATATTCTCTGGGTTTGCACAATTTATATAGCGATATTAATATAATTGGTGTTGATATTAAAGGTGCTAGAATTTGGAAAGGCGCAAGTCACTCCTTGCATGAGAAAATGAATCGAGTTGCATTTATTAGAACCAAAATCGAACTTATTACAAATTTTTTTGGTGAAGGAGAAGTTGAAGAAATATGGATAACATTTCCAGACCCTTTTCCAAGACCCGGCAAGTCTAATAAAAGACTTATTTCCCCTTTTTATCTTGGGCTTTATGAGAAAATATTAAAAAAAGGATCAATACTTCACTTGAAGACGGATGACGATAATTTATATAACTTTGGAATTGAATCTCTTCAACAATCTCCAAAGTTTACGATAATTACGCAAAATAATGATATTTATTCCAAGCCATTAGAGAATGAAGCGTTGTCCATTAAGACATACTATGAAAGAATGCATTTGCAAAATGGAAAAACAATAAAATATATTCAAGCTGAATATCTAGGATAAATTATAAGAGAGTATCTTGTTGAAAAGAATGTTTAACAGGATAATCTGTAGTATAATGTAAACCTCGGCTTTCTCTTCTTAATTCCGCAGATCTGGCAACCAGGTAGCCATTAGTAATTAGGTTTCTTAACTCACAAAGTTGAGGAGAAAGAGTTGTTGAATGATATAATGATTCTGTTTCAATATATAGCAGATGAAGTCTGTCCAAAGCTCTTTTTAAACGCACATTAGATCTTACAATGCCAACATAGTAAGACATAATGTCTTTCAATTCTTTAATGCTTTGCGTTATTAAGACCATTTCTTTTGGATCTTTTGTCCCTTGTGCATCCCACTCAGGTAAGGAAGAATTTAATTGGATATTGCTTATGCTATCGTTGATCACTTGAGCAACCCTATAGCCAAATACAGCTCCTTCCAGTAATGAATTAGAAGCCAATCGGTTTGCTCCATGTAAGCCTGAACTAGTACATTCACCGCAAGCAAATAAATTTTTTATACTGGTCTTGCCAAATTCATCAACACGGATTCCGCCACACATATAATGTTGTGCAGGAACTACAGGAATATAGCTCTCTAAAGGATTAATTCCGATTGAAATACATTTACTCGAAATTGTAGGAAAATGTGCAACAAATTCTTTTTTGTCAAGATGAGTGCAATCCAAATAAACAAATTCATCACCGCTTACTTTCATTTCTGAGTCAATTGCGCGGGCAACAATATCTCTTGGTGCTAAAGAAAGTCTAGAATCATATTTGTGCATGAATTCTTCTCCTTTTTTTGTTTTTAGAATTGCACCAAAACCTCTCACAGCTTCGCTAATAAGGAAGCATGGATTTTCTCCATTGGGATTATAAAGAGATGTAGGATGGAATTGAACAAATTCCATATTTTCAACATGACCTTTCGCACGATACATCATAGCGACACCGTCTCCTGTTGCTATAATAGGATTTGTGGTTGCTTTATATATTTGTCCTGATCCGCCTGTAGCGAGTACTGTAATTTTTGCAAGGTGTGTTTCAACCTGAAGATTTTGAAGATTCAGAAGATAACAACCATAACATTCTATGTCACTCATTACGCGTGTTACATTGTAACCCAAATGATGTTGGGTTAAAATATCAATCGCATAGTAATGTTCAAGGATTTTAACATTTTGAAAAGTTGAAATCTTTTCGAGGAGTGCTCTTTCAATTTCAGCACCCGTAAGATCTCTATAATGCAAAATTCGATGTTCTGAATGTCCTCCTTCTTTAGCTAAATCATAATGTTGATTTTCATCTTTATCAAAACGAGTTCCCCAGTCTATCATTTCCTGAACTCTTTTGGGCCCTTCTTCAATTACAATCCTTACTATTTTTTCATCACACAAATCGTCTCCTGCATCAAGTGTATCTGCAATATGTTTATTTAAATCATCCTCTTTTAGATCCCAGACAGCTGCAATTCCGCCTTGTGCATAACGAGTATTGCATTCTTCTTTTTGTGTTTTAGAAACAAGCGTAATTGAAAGATGGGGTGACTTTTGTGCAAGATGGATAGCCGTAGTTAAACCTGCAATCCCGGTGCCAATGATTAATACATCTGATTTATACAAAACCTTATCTTTGTTCTTTTGCAAAGGTACGATAGAGAGATTATATTTTTATGAAGATTGGGGTTAATGCAAGATTTTTAATTGAAGGAAGACTGGAAGGAATTGGTTGGTTCTGTCACGAAGTCATAAGTCGGATGGTGCGGCAGTACCCACAACACGAATTTTATCTTTTTTTTGACAGACCCTTTTCACAAAAATTTATTTTCTCGAATAATGTTCATGGTGTCGTATTAAATCCACCCGCAAGACATCCTGTTCTCTGGTATTGGTGGTTTGAAAGATCTATCCCGGCAGCTTTAAAAAAATTTAAATGTGATGTTTTTTTAAGCATGGATGGGTTTGGGAGTTTATCATTAGAAATACCTCAGCATATCGTTATTCATGATCTTGCATATTTGCATTTTCCGCAACACATAAAATGGCTGCATGAAAAGTATTATAGATACTTTATTCCAAAATTTTTACACAAAGCCGATTTTATTTATACAATTTCCAAAGCAACAAAAGAGGATGTAGTAAACAATTTAAAAGTTGATTCGGAAAAAATTGAAATTTGTTATAATGGATGCAAAGAGATGTTTGTTCCATTGTCTAAAGAGGAAATAAGTGAAGTAAGAAATAAGTATACGAACTCTTGTCCATATTTTTTATTTGTAGGTGCATTGCATCCCAGAAAAAACGTTCATGGGTTAATAAAAGCATTTGACGAATTCAAAAAAACTGACTTACAAAATTTCAAATTGGTAATTGTTGGCAGAAAAGCATGGCTTACGGGAATTATTGAAGAGGCGTATCAATCAGCAATATATAAAGGGCACATTATTTTTTTGGAAGATTTGGATAATGCACAACTTGCGAAAGTAACAGGATCTGCATTTGCTGCAATATCACCTTCATTTTTAGAAGGATTTGGCGTGCCGGTTTTGGAAGCATTATATTGTGATGTTCCTGTATTATGCTCAAATACTTTTTCACTTCCGGAAATATCGGGACCGGGAGCAATTCTTTTTGATCCGCAGAATATTCAATCTATTACAGATGCTATAAAAAAGATTAGTAGCGAGAACAACTTTACAAGTAGAATTGAACTTGGGAGAATTCATCGAGCGCAATTTACCTGGGATAAAACTGCACAAATAATTTGCAATGGAATTTTTACCTGAAAAAATTTCTTGTATGAAAGTGAAGATGCAAGCTACATTCAAAGATAGAATTTCAAATTTCTTTGAAAACCAAAATGGTATTCTAGTAATATTATTTATTCTAATTTGTGAATTAATAACCTAAATACTCTACTTTAAATATTTTCTGTCGAAAATTCTATGTATCCATTATTCATACTAGAATAAACGAATTGACCATTTAAATTCATTTTATCTACTTATAGTTTTGAATTCGTATTTTTTCTAACTTTGATCAGATGCTGACTTTGTACTAATTCTATTACATTAGAATTTACAATATTGTCTAAAGATAAAACTTGCTTGATGTTGTTTTAGCGCAAGCAGTGAATGCCAGACCACACAGATATTCAAATTGAAAATAGCAGTCAGAAAAATCCTTGCAATGTGTGAAGTATGTTATTAAAAAAAGTGGGCGTTGGCAGGCTCGAACTGCCGACCCCTACCTTGTCGAGGTAGTGCTCTGAACCAACTGAGCTAAACACCCTAAAATTAATTTACATTGGATTTGCAAATGTAGGAATAAAACTTAATTAATTATAAAAGTTTACCTAGTAAGAACTACTTATTTTAATTCATTCAATTCCCGATTTAAAGTTCTTCATTTATCTCCCGAGATGTACAAGTAATACTGAAATATCCGCAGGAGAAACTCCACTTATCCTGCTAGCCTGACCGATCGTTCCGGGTTTGAATTTGGTTAATTTATTCCGTGCTTCGTTGGAAAGTGATTTTAGCTGATGATAATCATAGTCTGGATTTATTTTAACAGTTTCGAGGCGCATCATTTTGTCGACCATTTCCTGTTCTTTCTTTACATACCCTTCGTATTTAAGATGAATCTGTACAGATTGTATTACTTCATCATCAAAATTTTGTTTATGAGCTGATAAGATTGGGCTGATTTTGAATAATTCATTTATTTCAACATTCGGGCGAGTAAGTAATGTTGATAACTTGATTTTCGTTTCTAAAGGAGAAGATGAAAGTTCAGTTAAATAAGAATTCATTTCATCAGGTGTTGCATTATTTGACTCAAGAATTTTTATCAGTTGATGAAATGAAGATTTTTTCTCCTGAAGTCTTGTTAATCTGTCATCAATCTTACCCATTCCAATTTGATCAGCAATCGGAGTCAATCTAAAATCTGCATTGTCTTGCCGTAGAAGAATTCTAAATTCAGCTCGCGAAGTAAACATACGGTACGGTTCTTCCGTGCCTTTATTGACTAAATCATCAATGAGAACTCCTATATACGCTTCTGATCTTTTGAGTATAATTGGTTCTTCATCTTTTACTCTTCTTGCAGCATTAATTCCAGCCATCAATCCCTGGCAAGCTGCTTCTTCATAGCCGGTTGTTCCATTAATTTGTCCTGCAAAAAATAAATTCTTTATAAGATGTGTTTCAAGACTTAATTGCAATTGTGTAGGTGGAAAATAATCATATTCAATAGCATAGCCAGGACGAAACATTTTTACATTTTGTAATCCCGGAATTTTTTGCAATGCTTTGAATTGAACTTCTTCAGGCAATGAAGATGAGAAACCATTCAAATAAATTTCGTGTGTGTCCCAACCTTCCGGTTCGATAAACAATTGATGTCTGTCTCGTTCGCTAAATCGATCAATCTTATCTTCAATTGAAGGACAATATCTGGGACCTAAGCCTTGAATTCTTCCGGCAAACATTGGGCTTCGATCAAAACCTGTTCTCAATATTTCGTGAACATCAGTATTCGTATATGTAATATGACAGGGAAGTTGCTTTTCGGGCAAAGTTGTTTTTAAATAGCTGAATCGAGAAATCTTTTCATCTCCCAATTGAATTTCTGTCTGAGTATAATCAATCGTTCTTCCATCAAGTCTTGGAGGAGTTCCGGTTTTCATTCTTCCCGCATCAAATCCCAATTCAACCAATTGATCAGTAATTCCTTTTGCGGCGCTTTCGCCTGCGCGCCCTCCGCCGAATTGTTTTTCACCAACATGAATTATACCATTGAGAAAAGTTCCGTTTGTAAGAACAACAGACTTTGAATTTATTTCGTGACCCATCGAAGTCTTAACGCCTACCACACGTTTGTCTTTAACTAAAAGACTACTGACCATATCTTGCCAAAAATCAATATTGGGATGATTTTCCAAAAGAACTCTCCACTTTCTTGCAAATAAGTTTCTATCAGATTGCGCTCTTGGGCTCCACATTGCAGGACCTTTGGAAAGGTTCAGCATTCTGAACTGCACCATAGTCTCATCTGTCACAATGCCGGAATAACCACCTAATGCATCGATCTCCCGTACGATTTGCCCTTTAGCTACGCCACCCATAGCGGGATTACAGGACATTTGTGCAATTGTCTGCATGTTCATCGTCACCAATAAAACCTTGCAACCCATATTGGCAGATGCAGCTGCAGCTTCACAACCTGCATGACCGGCACCGACAACTATAACATCATAATGAGGGAACATGTGGCAAAGGTAAGGAGAAACCTTAGTAAAAGATAAATAGAAAATTTTAAATAAATCTAAATCTTTGAAGAAATAAGTTAATAAGTAATATTTAAGGATAAATTATCTTTTTGAAAGTTTGAAATCTGATTTCATATTGAGAATTAATAGTATGTTTACAATAAATAGT
>JABFRV010000125.1 GCA_013140975.1 Saprospiraceae bacterium | reverse complement strand
TTCCTTTCATTTGTATTGCGTGTTGAAGAATTTCCTTATCCATTCCAACCAATTTAAGTCCTTCTATTCCGCGATGGGATAATGCCAGGTTAATGGATCTGCCTGCAGACATTGACTGAAGTCTCATATCTTCTCTTGATTCAAATATTTCAACCTGAAAGCCTTTTTGAACCAATCGCAATGCTAGTAAAGAACCTACGAGTCCTGCACCAGCAATAATAAACTTGTTAGAGTTATTTGCATTCATTAGGAATGTATATATCCGTTCAGGCAACCACCATTACTTTAGTAAGCACACAAGTTATGAGATAGAAAATCTGAGATACGGTTATTTGGATGATCCTTGATTCGTTACAGAATGTCTATAAACAATTTAAAAGGAATTATATTATGAAATTTACAAATGGCGAATGAGGAATAAATCATTGATGCAACTTGAGAACTTTTTAAGGATCTGGCAAATTACAATTTTTTTCACCCTAATGCGAATGGCCAAATGCAGTCTTCAATAAGATTATTATCTATCTTTTCTTCTCCATGACCAATTATCTGTGACGCTTATCTCTTCTAATCATTGTAAAAGCGATTGCTTTTCCAATGGGGCTTTACGGAAGAATAATGCTCATCGATTGTATATCAAGGAATTCTATTATTTTTTTCAGTTTACCTTTATTCTTTTCTAGTTTACCTTGTACTCGTTTTTCACTACATTAGTTTTGATCTAGACAATATTGTTCAACTTTATAAAATACTTAGACTTGTTTGAGCATAAATATATTATTGTTACTTGGGGATTAACCTTATTTTTCTTGAACAGGTATCTTGTACCCGCAACCAGCAAATGAATAATTCTCTTTGGATTATTCTTGAATAGTTCATTTTTTCGGACCTAGAAGATTTATAGGTTAAGTTTAGAAACTTCATAATCTTTTTGCAATCTGTTAAAACTTTCCCTTGTCATTTTTTACCGCATATTTATTGAACCAACTTCTTGAGGTCAAGTGGCATTTAACTGGACGGATACCAAGAGTCCACAATTTATTTCTATATTTACATTCATAAGATATAAAAGTAAAAGTCTAAATTAAAATATCATTTCCTTATTACTTATTTTAAAGTTTATAACACAATCTAAGTCCAAGAAATAAGCTGCTTATATTGTAGTAATTCTTTAGAGCAACCCTTGGCTTATTGGTATCTATTATCTTACTTTCTATAAACTCATCTCGATATTCTGTGTATTTATCTCTTATTGTAAGCTTATCTGTATAATCAATACCACGATCAAATACTTCGGTAATTGTCTTTCTATCATAAGAAAGATTATGTACTTGTAAGCCTGCTTCATAGCTTAAATAAATTGGAAAAGCTATAAAAACTTTATGCTGAAGTATAAGTTTTCCCATGAATCCTACATTAAACTTATCAATAAATTCAGATATAACACGAGTTTCTTCAATACCTCTTTCATTAAAAAACCGAACATTGTTAAAAACTTTGCTACAGAATCTGAACTTGCTTCCCATCATTGTCGATAGAGATAACTTCTTATAATCTTTCTTAAAACCTATAGCAAGAGTTATTGGGCTATTGATATAATCAAATGAGCTAATACGCTGAAAGGATAGATCAATCTTTTTGTTTTGCGTAAGCTTGCTATTGAAATGTTCTATACCTACACTAAATATCCATTCCTTCTGACAATAGTTATATTCTAGACAATAAGCATCACCTGTACCAAGTGAAGTACGAGTTGCTTCTACAATCGAAATTGTATCAACATAACTTGTAATTGAATTCTCTTCTAATCCAAATCCTAGAATTTGGGTATGATAAGAAAAGCCAATTTTAAAGTAACTTTGTGCACTATTATGTACGAGATTTAGTAATATTAAAATTAGTATTAAGAATTTTCGCATGCAATTTATTTGCTTTTCACTTATTTATTACTTAAATAGTATTTACCAGAAATTATACCTAATATAAATCATTGTACTCAGGAAGCTGTAATTAAATAATTTTGCAGGAAGACAACCCATATCTGGTTTACCTTCATCTGATCTGCACTGATCTCTTAAGTGATAATATTTTAAGCTAGGTGGATAATCCTGAATCTTCTCAACACCATTTACAATATGACTTTGTAGATCCATTTTTTTAGGCTTCCATCTTAATGCACCAATTCCAATATTTATTCCAATTCTAAGTTTTTTAAAAAATTGATATTCTATCCTAGCTCCTGATGAGTAACCAAACAGACTTCCTGAATGAAATTTATATCTATCAAGAACAGGTTCCTGAAATTTGAAATAAATATTGTTATTCCTAATAGTTACTGGTGCTTCTAAACTTGTACTGGCTCCTATATATCCATGAAAAACAATATTTCTTAAAATTATTTTTTTGAACCCAAAAGTTAAATTAAGCAGGTTTAAGTAGGTTCTATCATCGTAGTAATCTTTAATAAAGTTACCTTCAATGTAGGACGTATTTGTGCTTACACTAATCTTGGAGTATTCTAATGTTAAGATAAGACTATTATAAATATAGGAAGCGCCAATTAAAAGGTTAGGTTTATACATGTGCCTGGAATTCGTATTTTCATAATATCCATTTACTGAGTCAATTCCATAAGAATTACTTGAGCCAAGTCTTTGAAATACAGATAAATTATAATTGTAACCAATGTCAATACCTAATTGAGAATGTAAATTAGTCGCGAGCAAAAAAGAAACGAATGCAATTATTGTTTTCTTGATCATCGGAAATAAATATAATTTAATATTTTCAATAAATATCACTTTGTTTCTAAATCAATAAGAAGTGAAAGTTATGTAGATAAATTACAGTATAATGCAAATTTAGTTGTCTATCTATTACCATAACAAAGTAGTAAAGCCAACCCAATAGGTGCATTTGCACCACTCATGGCGTGAAGCTCCTGATATACAGCCATTGCACTCTATAGTAC
>JABFRV010000060.1 GCA_013140975.1 Saprospiraceae bacterium | reverse complement strand
TAATAAAGTAAAAAACAATCGTATTAATTATTTTGTAAATTAGCGGTTTAATAATATTATTGATACAACGCCTTTATAAGTTATTCATACTACAATACATATAAATTATTGATTACTTAAATATGTGTTCATAAGAATCTTTTAATATGCCAAATGTTTTAACACTGGAATCTTAAGGAATATTTTAATTCTACAATTGAAGAATCTGCTTTTTGAAATTAGCATTTGTTTAATACCTCATTGTATTATATTTTTTCTAAATATTGTGACATGAGTGCATAAAAGATAAGAGGTTTAAATATAATTATATTCTTATTTTTTACGCTTTGAAAGCAAATTCCTTAAACAATTTTAATAAATTTTTGAGGAAAATATCATTTGCAAACTTGATTGACAATAAGAAAATGCCTTCCGGATAACTTTGCTCAAGAAACAGATAATTACTTTCTCTTACCATCAATTAAACTTGTAATCAAGAGCAAGAAATAATTTCCAATCCTTAATGTTCACATTTTTAAAATAAAAAAACCCTGTCCGGGATTCGAACAGGGTTTAGGATAATGCTTATTATGGTTTTTATTACTTAATAACAATAAAAGGTTTAGTGATTATCGCATTCGCTGATCTTACTTTCAAGAAGTAATTGCCAGATGCAATTCCTTGAAGATCAAATGAACGAAGCACTGTAGTAGTTGATTCTTTTTCAGTCGATTGATAAATAACATTTCCTAAAGAATTAACAACCTGATACGTTATTTTTTCAGCTGATTGTAATTGAATCTCTGCAGTTAATATTTCTTTCACTGGGTTGCCCAATATTTTCACATCCATTGATTTGTTATTCAAATCTTTAGTAGCTACCATTCCTGAAACATGAATTGCTATATCAATTGGAGAATAGATTACTTCATCTTCATTCGCTCCACTTCCATTACAATCAAAGTAAAACAACCCAGCTACATCCATATCTGGACCTCCTGAAGGTGCCTGAGTAGCTGTATTTAGATATGGGTAATCTATATATTCCAATGTTTGAGCAGAATCTTTAGCTTGAACATACATTCTTTGATTATAATCATGATCATATCCCATAAAAATTTCTTGAGATCCACCACTATATTGTACACTCGCAAAATGCAATTCTCCATCATTCTTTACTGTATAAACAAGTTCGGACCCTTCAAGATTCTCTAAAGGAATTGTAAGAACTGCTGATGTTCTTGTTTCTGATGCATCAAAAGTTTTAGAACCTAATGCAACCAAAGTCATTTCTTCCGTATTAATTTCATTATCATTATTGCTGTCATCCCATCTGTAAATTCTTCCTTCGAGATAAGCACTCGCTAAAGGAGCATTCGCAAGAATATTTGAATAAAGTGTGTCTATCATAAGGCCTTTCCCATAAGGTAAAGAAAATGGCATCATGTATTCTCTAAAACTAGCTCCACCTCCAAAGTAATATGCCCCACTAAAGATTGGAGCTCGGTCATTAACGTTGAAACGTGATTTAGAAATAATTCCTCCGGATAAATCGAAATACGTATTGTAAACATTATCAGATAAATATTTTTCTGACTGAGCAATACTTGCTGAATATGAAATTGAATATCTTCCTGCGCCATTTGAAACATCAGAAAATGCTTTAGATAAAATTCCTCTGCCGGTTTCATCAGGACCAATATTTGTAATATCCACAGATTCTTTATACAAAGAAGTACTACCTTTTGAAATTTCACAGCCTAATTTCGCGTTTGCTTGACCAAGTTTTCCTGGATTATTTATCATTCCACCCGGAAGAAAGTTAAAATCAGTTGCTCCTCTTAATTGACTTAATAAATATGAACCATATGTAGGATGAATAACATTGGGTTGAGTTAAAGCTCCATCACATTGACTCTTTGAGATTGAAACATCGTTATCTTCTTTAGGAAATCCGCCTAATGTCACATTTACAGTACCAGACTTCATAGCTTCTTTAATATCTATACCATCCTGATACCCTAACATTACAACGGGGATTGAAACAGCAGCGGATCCTGCCATTTGGAACGGAGGTCCTCCACGATTCGTCTGATCGTTATGGTTCAAAATAATTAAGGCAATTGCTCCAGCTGTTGCTGCAGCCTGACCTTTTTGATCAAACAAACAGATTCCTCTATCAATTACGCAGATTTTTCCTGCAATTTCCGCACTATTGGTTAATGGGCTACAACCCAAATTAGGGTTTGCCATAACCAAGTCAGCAGTCCATAAATTGCTCGTCAAATCAGTACCAAAATCTGCTCCGGCAAACACTTTTTCTCCTTGTAATGAAGATGGAGAATTCACTATAACAGCCGCTTTCTGTGCCATTATATGAAAACTTAATAACATACATAAGATGGGTAAAACTTTTTTCATACTTACTTTTTTGTTGGTTTAATAAAATGGAAATGAATACGAAGTTACTATTCTTATTAAAAAAGGAAGTAAAAATTTTTAAGTCCAAATGTCAAAGCTTAATTATGTTTGTCTGATGCTGAATAAATGTTTCATTTTACTATTGTTTACAATTTTTTTTCAATGCAAATACGAAGGTTCTCGTAATGATAAAACAAGTCAATATTTTACGAATATTGAAAATGGAGTCCAGGATGGGAATGTCAGAACTTTAACAATTCAATCATTAGGAAAGAAACATAAAATCTGGACTAAAACGATTGGAAATAATCCTAAGACGCGAGTTCTACTATTACAAGGTGGGCCAGGATGTACGCATGAATATTTTGAATGTTTCGAAAATTTTTTACCGTCCGAAGGTATTGAGTTTATTTATTACGACCAATTGGGAACTGGCAATTCTGATAATCCTGATGATACTGCGTATTGGGATCTTAGTCGTTATGTTGATGAATTAGAACAGGTAAGAACTCAATTAAATCTCAATGAATCTAATTTTTATTTACTCGGTCATTCCTGGGGTGGAATTCTGGCAATGGAATATGCTGTACATCATGGAAAAAATTTAAAAGCATTAATCATTTCCAACATGATGGCATCATGTCCATTATATGATGATTACGCCAAGAATGTACTTTCAAAAAAAATAAATCCTGTCTTTTTAGATTCTATAAAAACCATAGAAAAAAACAATGACTTTGACAATCCTGCATACATGCGAATTCTAATGCCCAATTTTTACAATCAATTTATTTGTAGAATTCCCATTGATCAATGGCCTGAACCAATGACACGTTCATTTAATAACATCAATCATAGTCTTTACGTAACTATGCAAGGTCCAAGTGAATTTGGAATAGCAGGTCGATTAGAAAAATGGGATCGGTCATTGGAATTGAAAAATTTCAATATGCCTGTTCTCGTAATTGGTGCAAATCACGATACAATGGATCCTGCCTATATGAAATGGATGAGCGAACAAATAAAAAATTCAGAATTTGTATTATGCTCAAATGGTTCACATATGTGTATGTACGATGATCAGGAAGTTTATTTTAAAAGTCTGATTGCATTTATTGAAAAAACGGAAATGTAAAATCTATAAAAACTGTAAATCAAAGTTAATAATAGACGAGCTGACTGTAGACGAGGTGAAGTTTATTATCGTTACGACTATTATGCTTCAATAAAATTCCGATGATGTTTTACTTTCTAAATTTATTATCACCACGATGACCGTCAGCTAGCAACCATCTAATTAAAATAACTAGGCTCTTTTCTTATAGTTAAAAACCGCCCAGCTTATTAGAACAGTTGCCATCGCTATCATTGACAGAATTGAAGGAAGTATATCGCTAAATCCACTTCCCTTCATTATTACCATTCTATTTACTTTTACAAAATATGCAATGGGATTAAACCATGTTACGACTTGTCCCCATTTTGGCATACTATCAATAGAAGTATAAAGTCCACTTAACAGAATAAAAATCATCATAAAAAAAAATGAGATCAACATCGTCTGTTGTTGTGTTTTTACATATGTGGATATTAACAGTCCAAATGACAAGACTGCCAATAAATAAAAACTAGAAAATACATAGATTAATGCAATAGAACCTTTTGGAATTATTCCATAAAAAAGAAAAGCGATAATCAGACCAATCGTTAATACGACTTGTCCCAAAATCCAAAATGGAATTAACTTTCCAAGAATAAACTCATATTTCTTTATAGGTGAGACATTTATTTGTTCAATTGTTCCGATTTCTTTTTCCTTTACAAAATTTAAGGCAGACATATTCGCTCCAACCATAGTTAACAGTATTACCAAAATCCCGGGAACCATAAAATGCTTGTAATTCATAGATGGATTAAACCAATATGAGTGTTCTGTTTTAATAATAGGTACTGGATTAAACTTAGGAAACTGAATCCATTTCAATCGTATCTCACGATTAAATTCACCCAGTATGCTTTGCAGGTATTGTCCTCCAATACTTGCGCGAGGACCATTTACCGCATTTATACTAACCCCTATGGTCACTTCGTTATCGCGAATTAGATTTTTTTCAAAATCCGGCATTATCTCAAGTATGACATCTGCTTCGTCTTGTTCAAAAAGATGCATTGCCTTATCCATACTATTCTCATATGCACATAAATTAATATACCCGGAAGAAGTTATTTTCTGAATCATCTCATTCACGTAATGAGAATGGTCATGATCAACAACACAAAGCTTAATATTCTTTACTTCATAATCAGCAACTAATGGCAGTATAATCAATTGTATAGCTGGCATTACCAACAACATTCTGATATTGGTTTTGTCACGAAAGAACTGGCTAAATTCTTTTCTAATAATTGTTAGAATATTTCTCATTCAATATCCAGTCTTTTGTTAAACTTCTTTACGCTAATAAAAATCATTAAGATTGTAAATAAAACCAAGATCAATGTTTCTTTCCAAATTGACATATAACCTAATCCTTTAATCATTATAGATTTGACAATTATAAAAAACCATTTTGAAGGAATGATATTGGATAATATCTGCATTGGAACCGGCATATTATCAATGGGAAACATAAATCCACTAAACATTAATGTCGGCATAAATAAACCAATTAATGTTCCAAACATCGCAGAGGTCTGTGTTTTCGCGATAGAGGATACAAACAATCCCAAAGACAATGACGTAATTATAAAAAGTATGCTTTCTGCGATTAACAAGAATACACTTCCTCTGATAGGCACTTCCAAAATAAAATAACTCAAAAAAAGAATACTTAAAATATTAAAAATCGAAATGAATAAGTAAGGAATTGATTTTGATATTACGACAAAAAATGGATTTAATGGTGAAGCAAGCAATACTTCCATTGTCCCTAATTCCTTTTCTCTCACAATGGCGACAGAAGTCATTAATGAACAAACCAATAATAAAACCATTGCCATGACACCAGGCACAAAATTATATGAAGCATTCAACTGTTCATTATAAATCATTCTCACTTCCGGTTTTATCTGATAAGGCAATTTTTTTTCACCAAGAAGTTCGTCCTGATAGTCTCTGATAATTGCAGATCCATAATTTACCAATGTAGTTCCTACGTTAGGATCAGTTCCATCAGCTATAAATTGAACTGATGCTTCATGAGAATGATATAAATTTTTTTCAAAGTCAGGGGAAAATATTATTGCAAGCTTTATGTCCCCTTTTTTAAAGGATTCTTCAATTTCACTGGAATGAGATAGATAATCTGTAATCTCAAAATATTTGCTTGATTCAATTCTTTTTATAAGTTGTTGCGTTGTCAGATCTTTGGAATGATCAAGAATTGCGATTTTAGAATTCTTTACTTCGTTTGATAATGCGAATCCAAAAATAAGAATTTGGCTTATAGGCATACCTAACAACACAAATAAGGTCTGCTTGTCTCGCAGAATATGCCACATTTCTTTTCTAACAAAAATCCAAAATTGACCCATATTATTCGAATTCTTTTCTTGTGGATTGCCTGGCTAGATTCACAAATATGGAATGAATGTCCTGACTATTAAATTGTTTCTTAAGTTCCTGCGGAGTGTTCATGGCATCTATTCTCCCGTCAACCATTATTGAAACGGTATTACAATATTCTGCTTCGTCCATATAATGTGTCGTTACGAAAATAGTAGTTCCCTGATGCGCTGAATTCATAATCAATTCCCAAAACTCCCTGCGAGTAACGGGATCAACTCCTCCTGTAGGCTCATCTAAAAATACAAGGGCTGGATTATGCAATATAGAAATTGAAAATGCAAGTTTTTGTTTCCAACCCAGCGGAAGAGATTTGACCAATTGGTTTTTGAATTCATCAATTTTTAAAATTCCAATAACCTCTTGAATCTTATGATTTAAATCATTCTTAGAAAGTCCATAAATGCCTCCATAAAATTTCATATTTTCTATAACCGTCAGATCATCATATAAAGAAAATCTTTGACTCATATAGCCTATACCCGCTTTAATTTTCTCAGACTGGGTATATACATCATAACCCATAACGCTGGCTTTACCGCCACTTGGTTGTAACAGTCCTGATAACATTCTAATTGCGGTAGTCTTACCCGCTCCATTGGCTCCGAGAAAACCAAATATCTCTCCCTTTCTTACATCAAAACTAATGTTGTCAACAGCAACAAAGTCACCAAACTTTTTAGTTAGGCTTTCAACATGTATAATTATATCAGCATTCAATTTTTATCCATTAATTGCATAAAACAATCTTCTACAGTAGGTTCTATTCGTTGAATATTTATTTCGCTTATTCCATTTTGAAGCAGATAGTTTTTTATTTCTATCTCTGAAATATTTTGTTCAGAGATTCCAACATGAATACTTTCTCCAAATGAAAATGCTGAATCAACACGACTCCACTTTTTTAAAGCTTGCATCAAATGATACATGTGAATTGATTGAAGACTCCAAAGCGTCCCAGAATATTGTTGTTTAACTTGAGATGGGCTGGAAACAGATAATATTTTTCCTGATTGCATTAGCGCTATTCTATCACATAATGAAGCTTCGTCCATATATGGTGTCGAAACAAAAATTGTCATCCCTTTACGTTTGAGTTCCGTAAGCATCTCCCAAAATTCAATTCTTGAAACAGCATCAACACCCGTAGTCGGTTCATCTAGAAATAAAATGCTTGGGCTATGAATTAAAGCACAACATAAAGCAAGTTTCTGTTTCATTCCGCCGGATAAAGCGCCTGCCGTCCTAAACTTGAATACTTCAATCTGCTTATAAATATCATTTATTAAATGATAATTATCCTGAACAGTGGTGTTAAATACCGAGGCAAAAAATTCTAAGTTTTCTTGGACTGTTAAATCCTGATAAAGGCTAAATCTTCCCGGCATGTAACCTATTTTTGTCCGAAGTTTTTCAAAGTCATGAATCACATCACATTCCTCAACTTTTGCAGAACCAGAATCTGGCAAAATAAGACTTGCTAATATTCTAATCAAACTTGTTTTTCCAGCACCATCAGGACCGATTAGGCCAAATATTTCAGACTTATAGACTTCAAGATTAATATCATCCAGAGCTATAATTTTATTCTTTTTAAGTGTGTAGCTCTTTTTTATATGCTGACATTGAATGGAAATCGTTGCCATTTTAGAATTTGACTTCGCCGTACATACCTAACTTAATATATCCATCGTTCTTAACCATAATTTTGATAGCATAAACCAGGTTTGCCCTTTCATCTTTTGTTTGCACAGTCTTTGGTGTAAATTCTGATTTGTCGCTGATCCAGATAATTTTACCGTTATATTCTTTGGTTTCATTCTCACCAAAATCAGTAAACACTTCTACATCTTGTTGCAATTTTATTTTACTAAGCTGGGCGCCTGTAACATATGCTTTTAATGAAACTGTTGAAAGATCAGCTATTTTATATAGAGGTTTGGCTATTGTAATCATTTCTCCCGCATTAACATACTTCGTCAATACTGTTCCCTGAACCGGATTTCTTATTTTCGTTTTATTGAGTTGATCAACAGCCATTGCTTTTCTTTTCTCCAACGGAAGCTTTTCACTGTTGATTCCAGAATTTTGAGATTTTAACAATATGGATTGTGATTTAATTTGCTGTTGCGTAACACCAATTTGTGATTCAACAGATTTTATCTGTTGCACTATAAGATCTGATTGTGCTTTTATATCGTCAAGATGTTTTCCCGGTACTGCATCTCCACTTACCAGCTTTTCTATTCTAGCTTTTTCATTATTAATTGTATTTAATTGTACACGTAACGTATTCACTTGTTCTTGCTGTGACTTTATCTGCGATTGTAATATTTCAATTTGTGCATAAACAGGAATATTCTTTTTTCCAATGGCTTGAATACTAGCATCAATCTGTTCTTCCTGCAATTGATAAACAATTGCATCCACCTGAGCTATTAATGAATCTTTTTGAAGTATAGTTCCTTCTGTTACTGAGAAGGAAATAAGTCTTCCGTTTACTTCAGAAGAAACAATTACTTCATCTGCTTCAAAAATTCCTGAAGCATCATACTCATTTTCTTTTTTATTACAGGAGGAGACTGCAATTATAAATATGAGGGTACTTAATGTAGATAAAATTGACTTCATTGTTGATTTCCGTAAAGATTATTATTGAGGTATAATGATTTAAGGTATGAGATTCTATGAATTACTTCATTGAGCCTCGCTTGTTCTTCTGCATTCAAATCTTTAAGATATTCAGAAAGTGTTAATGAGCCATTCTCATACTGCAATTTGGATGCCTCTTTGATTTTAGATAATAAAAAAACTAATTGCTTGTCTTGCCCTTGTAGTATAAGAAATTTATCTGCGTCGACTTCCTGTTGCGTTTTCTCAAGATTCAACTTATACAAAAATGCCTCTTCCTGTAATTCTGTAATACTACCATTCAATTTTGATATTCTATTGTCCGATTTCAAATTGTAAAGAGAAGAAATATTCCAATTCAGTTTAAGACCTGCGATATAATAGGTTTGAAATTCATCTTTTAAAAAATTGAGAGCCGGGTTTGAGTAACCTGCTTGACCAAAGGCAAGTACTTTTGGAATAGCTCTGGATGAATTCAATTTGTTTTGTTGTTGCAAAAGTGCTCTTTGGACCAAAATTAACTTATATTCAGGTCTGTTAATGCTTTGATTAACGGGTATTTGCAATGGCACTGAAAATACGTCCCTTTCTGAAAGATCACGATGAATTATTTTTCCCAGATTTAAGATTAAGGTTTTCATTTGAGAATTCGTCTCTGTAATTTTTTGATCTAACTTAATACTTTCAGCATTCATTACATTTAAATGATACCCGGAAATGGCTTTGGCATCATAGGCAATTTTGGATTTTTTTAGATTGTTGCTTACATCAGATTGAGTAAATTCTAAAATTTTCTTTTGTTCTTTAAGAATCAATATACCAAAATATAAATGAATAACATTTTCT
>JABFRV010000194.1 GCA_013140975.1 Saprospiraceae bacterium | reverse complement strand
CATTATGATCAAATGAATTTCAGCTCCCTGTATTTCTATTTCCATAATATCAAAATGTATTTGAAATTTTAATGCTATAGATTAGCAATTTAAGTTTAAAACCCATCTTGATTAGCAGGAGTCTTTTGATAGGATTTTTTAAAATTTAAGCTTGATAAGCTAAAACCTTCAATAGTAGCATTTGTTAAGTCTTTTATTTCAGTCAATAATGGTCCTCCACGTATAAAAAAACTGACTCTTAAATCTTAAAAGAACTGGATTTTTCATATTCACCAACCAACGAATTGAAGATCTTAAGAGTCTAATCTAAGGCTAATGAGGCCAAAATTGATGACGAAACTAAAAAACGGCTCGAATTTTGGATTTTCAATATCCATAAATCATCGTAAATTAGCAGCTCAGGATATATTTAAATATTAAAAAAAATTGTAATATGATTAGAATATTAGTACTCCCATTTTTCTTATTCTTTGGAATTCTTATGGCCCAGGATATAACCATTCAGGGTTCAGCAATTCCTGTAAATCCGGCTCTTACAGCCAAATTTAATTCTGTAGAAACATACCACATAGACGTTGAGGAAACACGATTAAAGTTTCGCAATCACAGTAGAAGCGGAATGGAGGTTGAGCTAATACTCGGAGGAAAATCTCATATTTTACAATTATTCAAATACAATATGTACCGACCTGATTGTAAAATCAGACACAGCACTGCTAATGGCATTGTGGAAACAGCACCTAACCCTGATATTGAAACATACCGAGGATATAGCGCTAATTTTGGTGGCCAAGAAGCGGCTGTAACCTTCGCTAAGGATTACATGGTTCTAATGTTTAGAGAAGGCGATGAAACATATCATTTGGAACAACTTCCATTTGAAATGAAGGATCGCAATCCGGATCATTTCATTCTTTATGACACCAAAGGAGTTATCTCTAATAAAAACGTTACTTGCGGAGCAGATGAAGTAACTAAATTTAAAACAGAACATAAGCACGATCTGGAAACTGCAAAAGAAAGAAATAGAAAATGTTGGGAAGTTGATATTGCACTTGCCTGTGACTTTACATTTTATACATTCTATAGAAGTGACCCGGCTATCGCTGAAGCTAGAATGACTGCTATATTAAACTTTGTACAAGGTGATTGGTATGGTGGAAGATTAGTAGAAGATTATATTTATACGATATCAGGAATTTTTATTGCTGAAGACATGGCTCGTGATCCTTGGAACGGAATCAATGATATTTTCGCTCAATTAAATAGATTTAATCAGGTAGGATTTACTCTTTTTCCAGGTGGCTTTGATGTTGCATCATGCTGGACAAAGAAATTTACTTCAGGAGCTGTAGGAGTTGCCTTCCTTCCTGGAACTTGTGTTTTAACTCCGTTTAATATATGTAGTGAATATACTCTGGATAATACAATTTGTCGTCAATTACAATCACATGAGCTGGGCCATAACTGGAATTGCGTACATGATCCGGGTGGTTCTCCATGGATTATGGCTCCGGTAGTTAACGGATCCTTTCAGTGGTCAGGTGCGTCACAATGGGCTATATCTGATTGGACTTTTAGAATCAGAGCCTGTCTTGGTGATTGCAGCGCTGGAGATATTCCTTTTGCTGAATTTTCAGCCGATCCTACTGAAGGTTGTTTGCCTCTAGTTGTTCAGTACAATAATATGTCATCGAATGCAACTACTTACAAATGGAATTTTCCAGGAGGAACTCCTTCGACTTCAACTGTAAGAAATCCTATTGTTGTTTACAATAGTATTGGAAGTTTTCCGGTTGAATTAGAAATTGCAAATTCAAAATGCAGTACCAAGATTGAAAAACTCGATTATATAAAACCGAGAGACAAACCAAGAAGTGTGAATTTTAATTACGGTGCACCAAACAATGGTAATGAAGTTGAATTTTTTGCTTACGGAGATCGTGTTGATACATATAAATGGAAATTTCATGATGGCACAACAGATGAAGGAGATTATGTAATCAAATCATATCCTAAAGAAGGAACTTTTGAAGTGGAATTATGCGCTGAAAATGATTGTGGAAAAACCTGTGTTAAACAAAAGATTACAAACTTTTTCCAACCCATTGCAGATTTCACTTCTGATACTACTGCTGGTTGCGCTCCTGCTACAATAAAATTTTTCGATCAATCATCTTCCAATGTTATTAATTGGACATGGAGCTTCCCGGGTGGAAACCCAACAGGTTCTTTTACTAAAAATCCAATTATAAAATATGAGAGACCTGGTAAATATCAGGTTAAACTTGTCGTAAGTAGCTTAAAAAATAATGCGCAGATAACTAAGGATACGTTCATTACTATTGATAGTCTTCCATTAGCGGGATTTGATCCGGTTGTTACTGTTTCTACCGTCAAATTCAATAATACTACCTTATATGGCAAGTCCTTCAAATGGGAATTTGGAGATGGAAAAACAAGTACAGAGAAAAGCCCGGAACATACCTATCCGGATGGAAGATATGAAGTAAAGTTAACGGCTACTAATGCATGTGGAAATACAATTATTAAAAAGTTTGTAACAGTGGGTGCAAAACCAATTGCAGGATTTGCGGTAGATAATCAGAATGGATGTGTTCCTTATACAGTTCAATTCCAGAATACTTCTACAGCAAAAGCACAAACTTTCGAATGGTTCTTTCCCGGTGGAAATCCATCTACAAGCAATATGAAAGATCCAATCGTAACCTACAATTCAATAGGTAAATTTGATGTTAAATTAATTGCCCGGGCCGGAATAGAAAGTGATTCAATTTCTCAACAAGGTTATATTACTGTTGGAGAAAAGCCAACTTCAGAATTCCAAAATAGTGTTACAGGATTCACTTCATTTTTTACAGATATCAGCAAAAAAGCCAACACTTATTTCTGGGAGTTTGGCGATGGAAAAACAAGTACTCAAAAATCACCAAGCCATAACTATGGAGTTGAAGGTGAATTTAATGTGCGATTAATAACTCAGAATGAGTGCGGTGCAGATACAATGGTAAAATTAATTGCTGTTTATCTAATTCCTAAAGTAAACTTTGTATCTGATACAGTAAGAGGTTGTGCACCATTAAAAGTTAAGTTCCTAGATAGATCTTCGGTTGACGTTCTAGAGTGGGCATGGCAATTTGAATCTGGAAGTCCTTTAACTTCAAGTTCAAAAAATCCGATTGTTACATTTGACAAAGCAGGCAGATATACTGTTAAATTAACTGTTAAAAATGGTAATGGAACAAATTCAGCAACGAAATTACGTTTCATCGAAGTTATTTCTCCGACAAAGTGCCCAAAACTTCCTCCAAAAAAGAAGAGTACTGATCCTACTGATAATAGTCAGGCATTCAATGATCAGATTTTTTCCCGATCAAGAGTTGATTACGAAGTTAATGTTTTCCCGAATCCATCTAATGATGAAATTTTTGTTCAAGCTAAGACAGGAACGAAACTGACTTTATTGTCGCTTACAGGACAGGTTCTTCTCAACAGAATTGTTCAAAACAATACTGAATCTATGGATGTAAGTACTTATGAAGTAGGAACATATTTATTAAAAGTTGATCATTCAGATTACAATGAAGTTATAAAGATTATTGTGAATCGATAAAAAATGTTATTCTAAGAAAAGCCTCGGTGAATAACCGGGGCTTTTTATTTTTATCAAAATTATTAGCCCTGTTTTCAAAAATTAGAAACTCTATTATTCCAGCGAAGCTTGATAATTTATTCAAACTATTCAGAATAAATAGATTATCAAAAAATTAAGGCAGTTCATTAGGATAATATTCTTAAGCTCCTACTATCCTTCTTGCTTTTTCAAGGTCTTCTTCTGTATCAATTCCCATAGTCGGGAATTCACTGATTCCCATTTGTATTTTATAGCCATTTTCAAGCCACCTCAATTGTTCTAATTTTTCCAATAATTCTAATTTACCTGGAGCAAGCTTACTCACCTCCAATAAAGCGTCTACCTCAAAGCCATAAATTCCCTGGTGCTTGTAGGTTGAAGAATTGATTGAAAATTCTTTAAGTTCTACGCCACGTTGGTATGGAATAGCAGCTCTGCTAAAGTATAAGGCTTCATTGGAATTATTGACAACGACTTTTACAATGTTAGGATTATGAATTTCATCTGCGTTTTGAATCGGATTCATGAGTGAGACAATCCGTGCTTTTCGACTTTTAAGCAAATCAATTAAGATTTCAATTGTTTTTGGATTAATAAATGGCTCATCTCCCTGAACATTTATTACGTAACTACAATCCTTTTGAGATCTTATTACCTCTGCACATCTATCGGTTCCTGATTGATGATCAATTGAAGTAAACATAAACTTTGCTCCAAAACTTTCGACACATTCCGCGACTAACGCATTGTCGACTGCAATAACAACATCATCAATGCCGGAACACGCACGAACTTTCTCATACACCCTCTGAATCATGGTTTTATCACCGATCATCCTAAGAACCTTTTGAGGAAGCCTTGTAGAAGCCCAACGAGCAGGAATTACGGCTAGAATACTCATAAAAAATTAAATTTAATCATATTATAAAAAATTGTAATATATTCGCAGTAAATTTCCTCCCATGATCCGTGTATTCTCTTTGATTCTTATCCTTTTTGGCTTTACCATAATTGCATACTCTCAAAACTATTCACCTGAATCAGACATAGTATTGGTTCAATTCGATGCACAAAATAAGCCCTATATACAACATCAGGTTTCAAAAGGTCAAACGATTTTTTCACTTCGCTCAAGATATGGTTTAAGTGAGTCAGAATTTCTGGCTTACAATTCACAGATAAAAGACAAACAATTGCATCTTGATCACTGGATTCGAATTCCCGTTGGTCATTTAATTCAGTACTCAACTGACACAAAAGCAAATGAAAATTTCAAGTCCGTATACTATAAGATTCAAGCAAAAGAAAATCTCTATTCAATTAGCAAGAACAGAACAGAGTGGGATCCTAATACAATAGTCCAACAAAATAAACTTAAAAGCAATACTTTAAATCTTGATCAAATCCTAAAGATTGGGTATTTAATATTTTTTGATTCCAGAATTTCAGCGCCGGTTAAAACTGAAACTCCTTCTATAAACAAAGATACCAATTCGGTTTTAACTAACTCTTCTAAATCAGAGTCCAATCAAAAGTTAAAGTTATTTACAAATGAAACCCGAGGTGTAGCAATAACCAGTGGAAGCAACAATGGTAGAAATTATGCTTTGCACAATAAGGCTAAAAAAGGAAGCTGGATAGAAGTTTACAATCCTGTTTTAGAACGCTCAGTACTTGCAAAGGTCATTGGTAAAATTCCAGGTAATTACGGAAAGGAAATTCAAGTCGTCGTTTCTGCATCTGTTGCAGAAAATGTAGGAGCCATCGGCAATAAATTCTTTGTATATCTACGCTTTTAATTAAAGAGCCTGAATAATATCATATTTAGTCAATACATGATATTGATTATTCTGATCTTTGGTAATAACTCCAGGCATTTTTTCTGTAAAACATTTATTGAGCAACGTTAATGGAAGATCCATAGATACTCTTGGCATAGGTTCAGACATAATTTCTGAGACAGGCTTGTCTGCATTCTTTAATGGGTTCTCTAAAATATATTGAAGAATAGAACTCTCTGAAATCGTTCCTACTATCTCACCATTGTCCAAAATAGGCAATTGTGAAATATCTCTATCTTTCATTATGGTAAGTACACTTTTCAGTTTTTCATCTCGAGATACGGAATAAAAACTCTTGTCTTTTTTAGCAGCTACAAGGTCTTGAACTTTTTTCTCACTGTCTAAAAATCCTCGTTCACGCATCCAATCATCATTAAATATTTTTCCTACATACCGCGAACCATGATCATGGAATATCAAGACAACGACATCATCCTTAGTTAATTTATCTTTCAATTGAAACAATCCAGCCAAAGCAGATCCCGCGGAATAGCCTAACAATATTCCTTCTTCTCTGGCTAATCTTCTGGCAGCAATAGCAGCATCTTTATCCGATACTTTCTCAAAAAAATCAATCAAAGAGAAATCTACATTTTTTGGCAATATATCCTCCCCTATTCCTTCAGTAATATAAGGATAAATTTCTTTCTCATCAAAAATTCCGGTTTCATGATATTTTTTAAAAACCGAACCATATGTGTCTATTCCCCAAACTTTAATCTTGGGATTTTTCTCTTTCAGATATTTTGCGGTTCCAGAGACCGTTCCGCCTGTTCCCACACCAACAATAAGATGCGTAATTTTACCATCTGTCTGATCCCAAATTTCAGGGCCTGTGCTTTCATAATGTGCTTTGGTATTTGACAAATTATCATATTGATTACACCAAAAAGAATTTGCTATTTCTTTGCTTAATTTCTCAGCGACAGAATAATAAGATCTTGGATCAGATGGTTCAACATTCGTTGGACAAACAATTACTTCCGCACCCATTGCCTTAAGCATATCGATCTTTTCTTTAGATTGCTTATCGCTGGTAGTAAATATGCACTTATATCCTCGAACACAAGCTGTAAGGGCCAAGCCCATTCCTGTATTTCCACTTGTACATTCTATAATCGTTCCACCCGACTTTAATCGACCAGCAGCTTCAGCATCGTCAATCATTTTTACAGCCATTCTGTCTTTTATAGAATGTCCCGGATTAAATGTTTCTACTTTAGCCAATACTAATGCCGGTATATCACTAACGATTCTATTTAATTTTATTAAAGGTGTATTTCCTATCGTCTCTAGTATGTTGTTCTTAATCTTCATTCCCATAGTGCAAAGATAACTCTAATCAGGAAATTTGAACGAATTGGATATTGAGTAAATTCGGTATCGAGTTATTTTATTTCAACAAAAAGTCGAACTGCAGATTTGCCATTTCAATAATTACTTCGTAATTCTACGAAAGTTAACCAATCTATGAGTTAGTTTACCAGTTTGGCTATTAATAATTCCTTCCATATTAATTAAATCGATTCGAACTCGTCCTGAAGCATGCATAATTTTTCCCTCGCCTAAAAAGATTCCAACGTGTGTAATCTTGTCAGATTCACTTTTAAAGAATATTAGATCTCCACTGCTTAATTCTTCCTTAGTATTTACAAGCTTTCCCTGAAGAGCTTGCTGCCATGCGTCGCGATCCAATTCAATTCCAAGACATCTGGCGTACAATTGGGTAAATCCTGAACAATCAATTCCAAGTACAGTTCTTCCACCCCATAAGTATGGAGCATGCAAAAACTGAGTCTTCATTAGTTGAATTGCATCGGTTACAGATAATGCCCTGGAAATAAAATCATTTTTGTTAGAATTATGCTTCAACATATATGTCGGGCAACGCGAACCAAAAGGCAATTGCATTATATCTTCGCGATAGTTGACAAATGCAATAGCTTTAGTAATTAAATAACTTATTTCAACTTTGATATAGGGCTCTATTAGAATTTTATCTTCAGCCCAACCGATATAATTATCATGAGTAGATTCTATTTTATACCACCCGTTAGAATCCTCTTTAATTTTGAATCTCTCACCAAAAAGAAGTTGATTTACCAATTCAGACTTATGATTGGGTTCTTTACGAATTGCTAATGTAGCCTGTAATAATCTATATTCGCTCACAGGCACGAAGGTACTATGAAATCAGTAATCATAATGAGCAATTTAATCTAAAAAAATAGCGTTATTTCTCTTTCGAAAACATTAGTATATTTGCAACATGTTAAAATCCATTCTTCTTGCGCTTGTAGTCTCATTTACAATTCCTGTTTTTCTATTATCACAAGACGTAAGTTTTAGCCAATTTAATGTTTTAAATTCATATTATAACCCGGGAGCAACCGGTTTATTTGATGGAAACTACAAAGTGAGAATTATCAATCGCAATCAATGGTTAAATTATTCAGATAAACCATTACGAACATTTGCATTATCTGGAGATATAAAATTTGATTTAGGCAATAACAATTTTGAAAAAGATTTTATTGGTGTTGGGGTTTATTTTTTAACAGATAGAGCCCAGGCTCTAGAATGGAATCGCAATGAAATAGGAGCAAACATAGCATTTCACAAAAACCTGGATAAGACCAGAAGAACATATCTTACGGGTGGAATGGGTTTAGCTGTTCTTCAAAGATCCCTCAGTTACGAAAATATTTATTTTCAGGATCAATTTGACGGTCTCAATCAATACAATGGATCGAGTTCGGAAATATTACCCGTGAATATTCAGAATAACGGAGATTTTAAATTAGGAGTAAATCTATCTTCTAAACTCAGTCGAACCTGGTCAATTCAAACAGGCTTTGGATATCATTATATTTTTAAACCTGAATTTTCTTTATTTAGAAATCTGGAAGATCCCAATTATACAGGATCTAAAAATAATAAAGCTATTCAAAGATTAAATTTTGTTACAAATTTTACGTATTCATTAAATAACAACGAACAACTATTTCCAAGATTGCATTTTAATCTACAAGGACCTCATCAATTAATTCAAACCGGTCTTAGTTATCGAAAAGCCTTTTACAATTTTAATCAGACAGCTTTTCATACAGGAATAAGTGTAAGGGTTGCCGGAACAGAGAGCTCTTATTCTCCAACCGATCTCGGAATATTAGTAGGATTTGAATTTAAGAAAACAGTCATAGGATTTCATTACGATTTTGGAATTCGTGATGCTTCCAAGTACTCACATCTCAACAATTCATTTGAAATTAGTATTAGTATCACGGGTGACTATAGCAATCAGAGTTTTATTTGCCCTGAATTTTAATAAGAATGAATGATGTTTTCACATTCCCTGAATTTCAACTAACATAACGAAAGGGAAAATTTTCAATTCTCTCCCGACTTTATGTCGGGACAATTTTCAATTCCCCCGTGAATATTAGGACTTCAAGCCGGAGGCTTGATGACACAGCGACTTAAGGAGGCTTGTCACGCACGGCGTGAAGCTTAAGCCGAGATTTTCAAGTTAAATTACTTATATTTGCATGACACAGCTAAATTTTAATTATGAAAATTCCTATCATCGTCCTTACTTTATTATTGTACTTTACATCTTTTATTTGCTCTCAATCAGTTTTTAAGCATCAAATAATTCCAAATCTCTATAACGAGATAAGGCCGATTCATTATTCCAATGATAGCATTTTTGTAAGAATGCATGGCTTTCCAGGCGAAATAATATATTCGAATCTTAATGATAATTTATTAAATAGAACTATTGCTTATCCATTTAAATATCCAAAAACTTCAATTGCTACTTTTATAGGTGAGGATTCAATAATATACAATTTTACATATGAAACAGACGAAAGTTTTTGTAGAGATGTAGGAATAGACGAACAAGTTACATTAGAAATTTGGGATAATAAAAGAAATAAAATTCGATCAATAGGCACTGGATTAAATGGCTTCGATTTTGAGCCTCAATACCAACCTATATCTGATATTATAG
>JABFRV010000110.1 GCA_013140975.1 Saprospiraceae bacterium | reverse complement strand
ATCTCTGGTGCAATGATTACACCAACACGACCAAAGCTTGGGCCATTAATATTGCTTCTCAAGGTGCTGGAGCATTTAAGGATCAAGGGGAATGTAGAGATGAAAGAAGATTATATCCAGAAAACAAATTATTTGATAATTGTGACATAAATAATCCAGAGTTAAAACATGTTCATTCCAATCTTGGATTCACGTATTGGAGGAATGATGAACCTGAATTTCCGAAAATACCTTGCAGTCAGAATATGATATTAAAGGATATTTCCTCAGATTGCAATTCTCAAGGACAATTAGTAAGTGGCTGTGTTGCTCTTGTTCCAATAACATCTGGAAATGCGGATGATTATTTTGCAATAGTACCCACATTGCCAGATGGTACTGAAAGACAGTTATTGGTTAATGATCTCTTGCGTTACTATAGCAGCGAAGGGGATATGATCAAAGTCAAGACATTGCTAAATAATGAAACTGATATCAATTATAAGATGCTGTACGCAGAGATTCTACTTGAAGAAAGTAATATCACAGCTGCACTAACTGTGATTAATAATATGTCTTCTGATTCTCCTGAAAAAGCTGATTATGTGTCTTTCTTTTCAGTTTTACTTTACACTGTTCAGAATAATGTAAATTTAGATGAATTACCAGAGGATAAAATAAATACCTTGGAATCACTTGCTTTAGGTAGAAGCATAGGAGCATATAGAGCTCAGTCAGTCCTTATAGAATATTATAGCAAAAAATTTCCTCTAATAGTAGAAACTGAGGCTGGATTGGAGTATAGATCGAAGAGAGGCGCTGAGGATTCAAATACAATTCCTCCATTAACCATTCAGCCAAATCCGGTTGACGATATACTTCAAATTAATTTATCAAATAATTATTATGGCATAAAAGAAATTGGAATCTTTTCTCTTGATGGAAGATTACTCATTGGGCAAAAGATAGAATCTAATTTATTCAATGTGGAGCTTAAAACAGATAAGTTAGAATCTGGAGTTTATATCTTAACTGTAAAAGATTTGAAAGACAAAGAATTTCAAATAAAATTTATTAAAAACTAATATCTTTGAAGGGAGGCAGTTGATTCTGCCTCCCAAATTTATTATTTATGAAACCATATTTATTATTACTCTGCCTGTTAATATACAGATATCCTTTTGCTCAAACTTATTTTAATACGGCAGTCCCTACATCAGAGTATTATGTTGAAACAATATATTGCCCTGCATATATAAATAGTTCTGATAAAATCTTAACACTTGCATTGTCTAAATTCAGAAATAAATATGGTTACTTAAATAAAATAATTGAGCTAGATAAGGGTGGGAAATTAGTTAGAATTAATGAATATCTGGATAGTATAAATTCTCAAACAGTTTTTGCCTTAAAAAAGACTAATTATGGTTATATTTCAAGCGGCTATAAATTTAGATCTTCTGATACTATTAATCATTTTTGGTTTGCTAAGCTAGATAATAATCTTGATACAATCTGGACTAAGAACGTTAAGAAAAAATATAATAACTCAAGCTTTAATAATATAATAGAATTAAAAAATAAGTCAATTGCCTTATGCGGAACAGATATGTTAGTAAGACGCAGTGGAACCTTTTTATCAACTATACCTGTACTAGCAATTGCTGATAGTCTTGGTAATATTAACAAGTATGTTGAAATTAGGGGTACAGATACCACGGGTGGAGAAGGATTCTATGGAATCTCAGAAGGCTTTGATCACAGCATTTATGCCAGTGGATATATTGTAAAGTTGGATAACCTCTTAGACCAAGACCCCATTATAGCTAAGGTGGATTCCAGTGGTAATCTATTATGGAGAAAGCAGATTATCAATAAGGGGTTTAATGAAATATTTAAATCTACTTTAACTCAGAAAGATGGGTCAATTCTTGGAATTGGAGCTTCTTACAATGATTATGGAGCAAGTAAAGAATTTAGTTATGTGCTGCTTATAAACTTTGACTCTGATGGCAATATTAACTGGACCAAAAGAATTTTTAAAGGTTTGATTAATGATTTTTCTAATGCTATTCAAGATTATAACGGCAACATTATTGGTGCCGGGCTATATAATAGATATAGAGGATTATATGCAGATACATCTGCAGGTCATGGCTGGATATTTAAGTGTAGTGCAACAGGTGATAGCATCTGGTCAAGATCAATAGTTCATGCATCAGAACCTTTTCCGGAAAGATTTAATAATATCTCTCAAGCTGATGATGGAGGATTCTATCTTACTGGATATACTTTTGTTCCTGATGACTATAGCTCTAAAGCCTGGATCGTAAAAACAGATTCATTCGGATGTGTGGTGCCAGGCTGTCAGAATATAGTTTCAACAGAAGATATCAAGAGTGGAAAAGAGAAAGCATTTGTGATGTTTCCCAATCCTGTGTCAGAGAGATTCTTCTTTCTTTCAAGAATTACTAATGATGAACCATTGCAGATGTTAATGGATAATCTAAAGGGTGAGCTTGTACAGACTTATAAGTTTAGAGCTTATGAAGGTCATCAGTATCAGGTGGACTTGAAGGAGGATATTCCGTCTGGATTATATAACGTAACTATTGTGAATGCGAAAGGAATGGTTTTGTTTTCGGAAAAGTTGGAGAAAGTCTGAACTGGGATTTTTGAGATTATTGGGATGAATGAGAACTCACTAAAATTTTATAGAATGAAGTATGAGGAACTAACAGGAAATATTATTAACGCAGCTATGGAAGTGCATCGGATTCTGGGAAATGGCTTTCAGGAATTAATCTACCAACGTGCTTTAGTCGAAGAATTGAACTTGAGAAATATAAATTTCATTAGAGAATTTGAGATGGAAATATTTTATAAATCTATACAAATTGGCAATCGAAGAGTTGATTTTTTGGTAGAGCAAATCATAAGTGTTGATCTAAAAGCAATAACTCATTTAGATAATGTACATCTTGCTCAGGCTATGAATTACCTTGAAGCATATAATTTAGAAATTGG
>JABFRV010000150.1 GCA_013140975.1 Saprospiraceae bacterium | reverse complement strand
CTTTATAATGTTTTCATTGAAGTCATTATAAATTCTAAAAAGTGCTGTATCTTGCTCTTTATAATTTAGCGTAATTCGTAATTCGTAATTTCTAATTAACCTTATGTATCGCTTTCACTTGTTGAAAAATTCCTGTCTGAACTCGTACATAATAAATTCCATTAGGAACATCTCCAAATTCAATGTCTTGCTTGTATGATCCTTCAGGAAGATCACCATTGTAAACATCTTTTACCAAAACTCCGGAATTATTGAAAATTTGTATCTGAGAATAACCTCCTTTGGATTCAAACTTAATACTCGTTCTCTCAACAAATGGATTTGGATAAGCATAAATAATATTTTCTCCTGCCTTTGTGTTTTGATCATGAGTATCCGTAGGAAGACAATTGCCTGCATCCAGTAAAGGCAACTTTTGTATCTTGTACAGCATGATGTTTTCGAGATCGGAATCCGGAACACAGAACCAATCTTTTAGGAAACTTGCATAAACGGATCTAAAATCATATTGCATTGCAACGTTGGAACCAACAGTAGTATTTGGATCAATAGTTGGATTAACACCAAGAACTCCCGGAATAATATTTTTACCGAAAACAAACATTGGTTGTGCAGCTCCATGATCAGTTCCAATTGAAGCATTGGATTTTACCCTTCTGCCAAATTCAGAAAATGTCATTCCTACAACTCTATCTTCAAATCCCTGTAACTTCATGTCATCCATAAATGCGTAGATACCATCAGAAACTCTCTTTAAAAGAGTAGCATGAGACCCTGTTGTACGATCTGATCCTACAACCTGGTTAGAGTGTGTATCGAATCCTCCAATATTTACCCAATAAATCCGGGTTTTTAATCCACCGGAAATCAACTTGGCAACGATCTTTAATGCATCTGATAATGAATTACCTGAAGCTGAGTAAAGACTTGACATATTTTTCCCTTTCATGGCGGCAGCGCTAACTACATCACCAAACTTATCTGTCTGTCTTTGAATTTCTCGAATGTATGCAACTTCTTTTCCTTTACAATCATTGGTTACCGGGTCACGATATATATTGCCAGCAAGATTCAAAGGGTCATTCGTATTATTGATCGAAATTCCCATATTGATATTGTTGCTTTGCAATCCTAATCCAACATTTGATCCTATTCGAATTGCCGGAGGATCCGGCATTGTAGGATTTGGAAATCCAACAGGATAATTAGGATATTCGTAATTTAAGTATCTTCCCAACCAACCTGAATTAATATCATCTTTGGAACTGGATCCACTGACAAAAATATCTGTAGCTCTGAAATGCGAAAAATTAAAACTTGGATATCCAACACTTTGTATAACGGCTAATTTTTTATCATCAAACATTTGTTTGAATCTGTCCATTGAAGGATGAATTCCCGTATTATCATTTAGTTTTAGAATTTTATTCTGAGGCATGAGGAGATTGTCTCTAAACTTATATAAAGTATCATATTGATCCAATGGAAATATAGTATTCAGTCCATCATTTCCTCCATTAAGCTGCACAATGACCATTACTCTATCTGTATCAAAGAGATTGGCTGCCATTGTTCTGATCAACGGACTGGAACCATAAGCGGTTACTGTCATTCCACCTACTGCTACCGGAACTGTTTGTATAAATTGTCTTCTTTTCATTTTTTAAAATTTAAAATTTGATGGAATTAACAAAGGTTATATTCAGCTGCACCACACATATCCAGATATAGATCTTTTAATATCGTCGGAACTTTTTTAGCAGTTGGGTCAGTAGTAGATGGATTTGCAACATACTCGTTGTATGCATTGGTCCAATAATAATCAGTACTTTGTTGTTGTAATAAATAATTCTTTTTCAACTGATCTTTTACAGATTGAGATACTGGAGCTCCAAATAATAAAGCGCAGGACTCATCAATTAATACATTCGGATCGTCAGGTTTGCTAAAGCCTTTTGTAAATTCTACAAAGTCAATCGTAAATTTTAAACCTTGGCTCTTAGCTTCAAAGTATAATGATCCGGATGTGATTCCATTTTTTAGCATATTCTCATAAAATGTTTTGCGTTGAGGATATGTTGCTGTGTTTAACCACATTTCATGGAATGATGGAACCTGATAGTATGCAGGCCAACCGGCAACATCCGGAGCATCCATAAAATCTTGTCCCATATTAATACCATAATTCTTTATAGTACTTCTAAAAGCATATTGTGCTTCAATTGTATCACTTGTCGGCAGCTTCATTCCAAATTGCCGGAGAAGAGAGACAATAAAGGTTGCCGGAGATTTAACCATAGCCCCTCTGTTACAACTATTATAAAATTCTGCTGAAGTGAAAAAGGCTTTCAACATCTTTTTAGTGTCATAATTGTCTTTTTTATAATCCGCTGCCAATGGCTTTATAAAATTCTGTTCTATTTCTGGAGTAATATTATAATGAATAAAGAAAATATAAAACCTTCTTACCAGGTGTCTGGCACATTCATCAGTGGCAAGAAGCATATCGATAAATTGATCAAGCTCCGCTTTCATGGTATCATACGTAGGAGTAAGTAGATTACCCTTAGAATCAACTGTATCAGGATGCTTTATAACTTTATCGTTATAAAAAGCTGAAAATTTCTTTTCGTAAGATTTTTTAGGATCTTTCGGGTCCTGATAATAGTGGTTTCCGGAACGAGACGTAAATTCCTTAGGTGTAGCAGGGTCATTATTAGGTAACAACCTTGGAAGACTTGGAGTAGCAGGAGTAGTGTCATATTTATTCGTCGTATATGACCAACCCGTAAATATTTTAGCTGCTTCCTTAATATCATCTTCTGTGTATCCGGAATCGGGTCCCTTACCAATTGCAAATAATTCCTGAATCTCACGAGCATAGTTTTCATCCGGGGCTGCTTTGGAATTGACATATCCATTTAAGTATCTTAACATGGTAAAGTCAAGAGTAATATCTGTCAATATTTTTTTAAACGAAGCAAGACAATTATCTCTATGCCTTTTATTCGTTCTATAGGTAAATAGAGAGGTTATTTCATCAGTCTCTGTCGAAAAATGGTTATGCCAGAATAAGGTTAAAATTTCCCTTAAATTGGATTCCTGATTTAGCATCAATCCGGTCCGCCATGCTTTAAGGCTTTCCCTTCTGTTGCCATCAGGATTTGGATCCTGATTAATTATTGGTGTGTTAACCCAGGAGGTGCCAAATGGAACATCTTTATCAAGCTTATCAACTTGAACATTATTCTCCTTAATGGTATATGCTTTCAGCGGTTCAGAAGCTGTTGTAGAAAAATTCAATAACGAATCAACAACTTGATCCAGACTCTTGCCTTTATAAAGCTTCAGATCTGAATTGTTAACTCCAAATAGGGATCTCCTTAGCAAATGAAGCAACTCGGCCTGGCCGAAAGCTCCTGTGTACTTTGGAACTGGCATTTTATTATTCTTTAATTGGCTGCAATTTAATGTTTATTCAAGTTTTCTGTATTTAAAATCTTGATTTTTTATACTTTTTCAGTTGATCCCTACCTTTCAGGTCTGTACTGGAAAAATATAATTCTGTTTTATCAAATTTAGAGTCCCGGAAATTGGTTTATCTCAGCTATTCATGTCCAATAGAAACTTTTAATTCCTCTAACTTCCATTTTTTCAACATCATTTATTCAATAAATTCTTGAACAATATCAGATAATTTTTATTATAATATTTACTTTAATTATTGCCATTTTATTCCAATGGTAAAATATAAATATATTTTTATGATATAACATTAATGAATGTATATGTTATTGATTTTAAATTTATTATACTGATATATTAGACTGCTTCTTTTCTTTTCCGAATCGCATTGTAACAATCAATCTACTTTTTATTCCCAATTTACATACATCCAATTCCCAAATTACATGTACATTATTCCCAAAATACATATATATTATTCCCAAAATACATAAACATTATTCCCAAAATACATAAATATTATTCCCAAAATACATACACTAAATTCAAGGAATACATACCTTTGCAGCTGCCAATTATTTGGACCATGTCTAAGTCTCCGATTATTTACCGTAATATGGCTCATATCCTCAGGGTCCTGCTCAAACAATACCCTTTGGTTAGCATAACCGGGCCCCGTCAGTCCGGTAAAACTACGCTAAGTCATCTGGCATGTCAGGGATATAAATACATCAATATGGAAATTGATGAATTCAAAGAATTTGCAGAAAAAGATCCGGGTGGATTCCTTGAAAAATATAAAGGAAAAGTTATACTGGATGAAGCGCAATCTGTCCCCTCACTTTTTCCTTATCTTCAGTATCTGACAGACAAAAGAAAAATTAAAGGTGAATACGTTCTCAGCGGTTCAAAAAATTTTCTACTTATGGAGAAAATTTCTGAATCGCTCGCAGGCAGAATTGCAATACTCAACCTTCTTCCTTTTTCTATAGACGAGTTGTGGCCATATCTTAAACCCAAACAAAGGTCTCTTCACTCTCTAATTCAAAGGGGGTTTTATCCCCGATTGGTAAATGACAAAAAAATGAGTTCCCGAATATTCTATTCTTCCTATATAAAAACATATGTTGAAAAAGATCTTCGGTCTCTTCTTAATGTTCAAAACGTAAGAACCTTTCAACAATTCATTAAAATGTGTGCCGCAAGAGCCGGAAGTATTTTTAATTCACTCGATATTGGAACACAATTAGGAATAGATCATAAAACTGTTAAATATTGGATATCTGTACTTGAGACCAGTTACATCATTTATTTGCATCCATCCTATTACAAGAATTATGACAAAAGAATTCTTAAAAAACCAAAAATTTATTTTTATGATACAGGTTTTTTATGCTACTTATTAGGAATTCATTCATCAGATGAATTACAGGACCATCCCTTGTATGGACATATTTTTGAAAATTTTATTCTCATCGAATACTTAAAAGATCATTACAACAAAGGTTTTAATCCAGAACTATACTACTGGCGGGACAGTAATAATCGTGAAGTTGATCTAATTGTTGAACAAAATAATATCACGCACTTCTGTGAAATTAAGTCTAATCCTTCAGTCTATTCTGAAGATTTTAAAAATCTTGAACTCCTTAAAACGTTATCAAAAAGCCAAAATCAAAAATGCATTACCAAACTTATAAATACAGGAACAGATTCATATACACGAGAAGGCCATGAAGTTCAAAGCTGGTTATGGTTTGCCAAACTAAAATAAACTTACTACTTTAATATCAATATTTTTTGAATTGTCTGACGGTTTAGCTGAATAAAATATAAACCGCCTGAAAGAAAGCTCAGATCTAAACTTGAAATAGGATTTGATTGATGTGAAAATATTTGCTTCCCAAAACAATCAAATACAATGATATTGTTAACCAAATAAGGTTTCTTGTCTACTGAAAATGATATTATCGATGTAGCTGGATTCGGAAATACTTCAATATTTAATTGTGCGTTTTCCTCAGGGTCAACTACCTTGCTTAACTTTAAATCTCCAATGTCAATATACCAGATCCCTTCATCTTCTGTAGCCACAAATAATTTATCCTCCTTCAATAAAAGATCTGTTGGGAATCGAAATGGAGTTGATGGATTTAAAGCCTTCCAATTCATTCCATCTTCTGCTATGAATAGTCCTTTCAATGCAATACTTGATATACTAAATCTACTCAGATGAATAATATCTTTAATTGGATTGCCATAAAAAAAAGATGTTATATCATCAATTCCATTCCACTCTGCTTCTATTGAAGAATGATTAATTCGAAAGATTCTATAATCTTTACTGGCAGATCCTTGATATCTTATAGCCCAGTACAAAGAACCTCCATCATTGTATAAATGACTATACCATATTTCTGATTGATTTCCAGGTGTATTAAATGGAACCTTATAAAAAATATTGCCTGCATCAAATGAATAGTAAATCTGGTTCTGAAATAATACATATAAATAATTATCGACTACAGACATTGATTCAACGAATAATTTTTTCCCTTCATAATTTACTGGAATTTCATTCCAAATTAAACCCGTTTCATCACTTTTATAAATCTTGCCATTTGAAAGATATAAAACGTTCTTTTGTAATCTCTGTATTTCTACCTTTCTGTTACCCGGTTCGATCGCTGCACTATATACGAAACTCAAATTTTCTTTTCTGCAATGAAACAAGTTATAATCCAAATCAAGCCAAATAATACTGTCATGGTCTAAAAACATATCTTCATTAGAAAATGATAATGACTTTGTAGTCTGCCATGTCTTTGATCCATTCTTCAATTTAGAAATACCCTGGCTATGTATATACAACATAGAAGAATCACCTTCTAGCAATCGATATGCCGAAAATCTATAATTTGGAATTTTACAAGGTGTATAATTATTCTTTCCATTAATCTTTAACAAAAATTCCTGCCTGCCATCTGTAAAAAATAAATTTGTATCAATTACATAAAGTGAAACCGTCTGAATGTTTTCTATTAATTTATCCAATTCCCAAGTCAGACCACCATCTCTGCTTGAAACCAATGCGAAATCTCTTATACCGAATGTCTTATCTTTTACATACACTGCACTTCTCAAAACCATGGCATCTTTAGAAATGGTCCAGGTTTTTCCGTCATCAAGACTCACTACTGTGCTTTGGGATAGAACAAGATGTCTTCCATTACTTGAAACCAAAGATCTGATTACTTTGTCAGCTTTATAAAACTCTTCCCAATTTCTTTGACCATTTTTAAGCCTATAAATCTCATCAAACTCTGTTATGTAAAAATAACCATCAGAGTATTGAATTGATCTTATTTCTGAAAATGTTCCAATGTTCTTCCAACTAACGCCATTATCCTCAGATTCTACAACTTCGCTCATCGAAGTTCCACTTAAGTAACGCCCTCTTAGAATTCTATTCTCAGATACAGCTAAACTCGTTGATTGAAGACTTCCTGTCTCTAAAATTTTCCAGCTTACTCCTTCGTCGATACTAATAATTAAATGTTTAGTAGAATTAAAGGGCAGCTCTTCAATTATTGCAATGATTGTATTCTGATACATTGCCGCTATACTCATTTTTGAATGAAATCCCAGGCCAAGTTCTACATTTTTAAAATTCAGACCCTGATCTTCTGAAACAGCCAGTCTTTCATTTATTATAAAATAAACTTTACCTGAATATTCTCCTATTTTATTTCCATTAAAATTTGAATGCGCTCCTTCAAATTGCTTCCATTGACAGAATAATAAAGAGTTGATTGCACTCAGCAATACAAGTAATAAAAAGAATTTTTGTGATTTCATTCTGTAAATTTTATAATCTTTGATACTTACTTAATAATAATTTTATTAAAGAACGTTTCTCCATTTTCCATAATCATTCTGATCATATAAATTCCTGCTTTCAGATCTTGTACATCAATAAATTGATCATGAAGTAAGAAATTATTTTCTTTCACACCATTTAAACGAAAGATTTCAATAGATGATACAGCTTGCTTGAAGTCAAGATACATCCGCCCGTGTGAAGGATTAGGATATACAATTGGGCTCTCCTTTCCTTTGTAATTCTGCGTAATCAACAAAGAAGAGTTAATTTTAATTTCAGGACATAAATCCGGTTCATCATATCCAAAAGCAATACGCAAATCTTTGATTTCTGGTAATTGTGTTAAGTTCGTTGTAAAATCCCAGAACACTGTCTTATTAAATGGGAGCACAGCTCCGCACCAACAATCAATAAATGTTGCAATCGTATCATTCTTCTCATTGAAAACCCAGGATCTTAAATAAACACGATCATCGCATCTATTCATAAATCCTATTCTCATAATTCCGGCTGTATCTTTTGGTATATCGATAGACTCCACGGAATAACACTCACATTGCCCTAGTAGCCTAATACTTTGGGTTAAAATCAATAGTAGTAAAATTAACTTATTCTTCATTCTTAACGCATTTCAAGACAAAGATGAGAAGATATTCTTAATGAATGGATGATCGAATGTTTATTAAACTTGACCAGAATAATATATCTAAGGACTAAGCCTATCATACATTTGTGTTACCGAACACTCAGGATGGAGTTTCTGAAGGAATTCGTCGATGGGCACTATTAAAATTCCTGAGTCTATATACTTCTTTGAACCCCTATAAAGTAAAAATCTATAAGCCTCAGGATGTTCTTTTCTAAATTCTTTTAGCCCTCGTAAGTCGCCAGCTTTAACTTCAATACTATTAATTACATGTATTGCAGAAAATTCTGATTGTCCATGTAAAATAAAGTGAACTTCCAATCCTCTCTGAGATCTCCAAAAAAACAATTTCGTATCTGTAAAAGAATAAGCTATCCATGCACTTAGATGTTGTGAAATGAATCCTTCTATTGCAGGATCTTTTTCTGTTTCACTTTGTGCTTCTTTACTTTTTCTTTTAAACACTTGATAAATCCCGGAATCAATAAAATAAAATTTAGGATGGCCGGACAATCTTCGCTTAGCGTTATTATCGAATACATTAATTACATATCCTAAGTTTATTTCCTGAATCAGATCAATATAAGACTCAACTGTCTTTCTTTCTACATTACATGCTTTAGCGATTTTGGAAATGTTTAATACAGAGCCATGAATCAAACTCACATGTTGAACAAATCTTTTGAATGGTTCTACTTTTCTAATTAAACTTCCTCCGATTACTTCTGCTTCCAGGTATTGATTTATATAAGCATCCAAAAATATTTCTTTCTCTTCTTTATAAAAACATACCGGCATCATTCCACTTTTTACTAATTCCTCAATTTCAATTTCAGCATTTATTTCTGAAACCATAAAAGGATGCATACTCTGTTTAATTACACTTTCTCCCAATAGCGAATCATCTTCTCTTTTTAAATTTCTGATACTGGATGCGGAAAACAAAAATCTTTGTCCCGTTCTTAGTGCAATTAACTTATGAATTACCGGAACAAGGGCTGGCAATTTTTGCAATTCATCTATAACAATATGCTTTCTATCTGGATTGGAAAGGACAAGCTTCTCGAAGCTTAGAACATTACGCTTGAATTTTATTAAATTGTCTTCATTGGATAAATCAATGGATAAAGAATTTGGAAATTTTATTTTTAGGTAATTACTCTTGCCAATTCCATGAGGACCAATAATCATACAATGTTGTCCTTTAAGTTCAAGAAATCGGTTTATAAATAAATCCATTAATGTAATTAATTAATTATTTCTAACTCCAAAATTAGCATTTTAACACATCATATGCACAAATTTGATGAGTGACGGATAAATTTAAATTTTTAAATATATTACTCACTATTAATTAATATTTTACGCCGGAATGACATTTCGAACGAATGCAGACTCAAAAGATTATTTATCTAAATTTATGGAAAATAGTGAAATCTTGATCTAGATTAAAGAATTAAAACTACACTATTTTTAAAACTAAGTTCCATAATAATTCCATTTATGAAACTTATTATAATATTTAATTCCTATTTTGATATAAACTATTATTGTTGTCCGATTAATGATAATAATAAATTGAACCTCAATAAAATGCGTTATGC
>JABFRV010000087.1 GCA_013140975.1 Saprospiraceae bacterium | reverse complement strand
ATTACAATCATTACATATAAAATACTATATATTCTTACTTTTGTGATTCGCTTCGGTTTTCATAGCGTAAGCATAAAAAGTAAGGTCAAAAATGAGTAAGCTATCAATTATAATCCCCGCATACAATGAGGGTCCTACAATTCACCGGATTCTGGACAAAGTCAGGGAAGTTGAACTAATTAATCAAGTCACTAAAGAAATTATCATCGTTAATGATTGTTCAAAAGACAATACTGAGGAAGCAATATTAAAGTATATAAAGGCCAATCCACAGCTATCGATTACTTATTACAAACATGAAATCAATAAAGGAAAAGGCGCTACTCTTCGCACGGGAATTCAAAAAGCAACTGGAGATTATGTAATTGTTCAAGATGCTGACCTTGAATATGATCCGCAAGAATACAATTTACTTCTTAAACCTATTTTAGATGGTTTCGCTGATGTTGTTTATGGTTCAAGATTTATTGGTGGAAAACCTCATCGAATTCTATTCTTCTGGCATACCTTAGGGAATAAAGTATTAACTTTTGCCAGCAATATGTTTACCAATCTAAATCTTACGGATATGGAAACCTGCTATAAATTATTCAAAAGGGAAATAATTCAATCTATAAATTTGGTTGAAAACAGATTTGGATTTGAACCTGAAATCACTGCTAAAATTGCAAAAATATCTGAGTTGAGAATTTATGAAGTAGGAATATCATATTACGGCCGGACTTATAAGGAAGGTAAAAAAATTGGTTGGAAAGATGGGTTTAGAGCCATCTATTGCATTCTTAAATATAGTTTTGTTCGTTAAGAATGATTGATTCAGGTAAAATTCTGGAGAAATTTCTTCAGAACCAAAGATTTAAACATGCTAAACCTCACATAATAGGAGATGTTTTGGACTTTGGTGGAAATGATGGTGAACTTAAACCTCTTGTAACTGGATCATATACGCTGGTCAATTATGATCATACACCCATGAAAAACAAAACTTTTGATACCATCGTGTGCATGGCTGTAATTGAACATATTGACGTAGCAGAAGTATATCGAATTTTTTCTGAATTTAAGAAATGTTTGAATTCCAACGGCTCTATTGTAATATCCACTCCTACCAAACTTTCCATTCCCATTTTAGAATCTCTTTCCTTTTTACATATTTTAGATAAAGAAAACATAAAGGAACATAAACACTATTGGAACAAATCTGATCTTCTTAAACTTGCACATGATTCTGACCTCGTTATTGAAAAATACTATACTTTTCAATTCGGCGCTAATCAACTTGCAGTTTTTAACCATAAAGATGAATACAAAACTGGTATTACTACTACGGGCTAAAAATAAAGTCAGCACATCTTCAGGTGTCAATTATCAATTCTATTTCTAATAGTACTTTCAACATGCTACAATGTTTCATTATACATGCAATTAGAAATAAATAAATTCATAGCTTTGTTACAGAACACATTGATGTTTCTTCTTAATGTTACAATTACGTACTAAATTCAGCTAGAAAATGGTGAAACAAATTGACTATTGAGATTGTGCCATAGGTATTATTAGAGATTCAATCTCTTTGGCGATTAAAAATTTATCCCTAGTAGCATCAATTTGATAAATATTATCAGATTCTTTGAATTTTCGTATTGCCTCTTTATAGTTGTCATGAACTTTTTGCTGGGTATCCGCAGTCTCATATATTTCTTTAAAATCTCTATCACTATGAATACGACCTAATCCTGTTTCAGGCTTAATATTAAGATAAAATGTTATATCCGGCATTAAAAGTTTTCTTGCATAAGAATTAGCTTCTACCAACCATTCTTTGGGAGTAAACGCACCCTGATAAGCATATGAAGAAAGAAAATATCTGTCACAAATAACATGGACTCCTTTCTGCAAATATTGTAACATACCGGTTTCAATATTTGTAATATGGTCCAATCTATCTGCAACAAACAATCCGGCAACAGCCTTATTATCCATCACTAATTTTTTGGAAAATACTTGTCTTATGATTACTCCAATAGGGCCTTTAGTCGGCTCGCAAGTCATTATAGTTGGTCCAAAATTCTCAAGCATAAAAGAATGCAACATCTTAACTTGTGTACTCTTACCGGATCCATCAATACCCTCAAAAACAATAAATAAACCTTTCTTATGATTCATGATAGAAGTCATAAAATTAAGTCGATAATCCATTAATACATGAATTATTTTCTAAATATTTCTTCATTCCGCATTAGGAATATTTTATGCATGATTGCTCCTTTCCACATGTAGCTAAAAAATCTTTTCAAAGTCGTTTGATTTCTTAAAAATATCTCAGAATGGTACTCATAAGATATCCTTCAAAAAGTTCTGAATTATAGCTGCCCTTTCTTCGTCTATTGAAGAAATTAAAACTGTTTTTTCTGGATTCTCGTTTGCTTTGGAAAGCAACAACTTTTTTATGGTGCCAAGCTCTGTTTTTCCAAGATTGGAGAATGATCTTCTCAACAATGGCAATACTTGCTTAAATTCTGATTCACTTAAATGATGTAACCACTGACTCATTGTTTTTAAAACATTTTCATTCAATAAATAAAATGAAGTTGATTGAAATAAAAACCCTTCAATCCATTGTGCTGTTTTTTCTGCCTTGCTTTGTGATACAAATTGATACTCAAGCTCTGATCGAAAATCAGTTTCATTTTTAACATGAATCTCCAACAATTTATTCCACAAAAAACCTCTAACCATTGGATGAACATTCTCTAACGTAGAATTTTTTTCTGTTTCGCTGATCCATAATTCATGGTATAATGTATCTTTTGAATGCAGAAAATACTTTTCTACCAATGAAAAAGAATCTATTAATCTTGAAGCCTTTTCCTCATTAATAAAACTTGATTGGTTACCAAAGTCGACAATTATTTTTGGTAAGATAAAATCAATAATCGCAATAAGTTGATTCTTATCCATTTCGTAAAGGCTCCCATAACTTATACAAGAAACTAACGGATTTAACAAAGTGCACAACTCAATAATTTCTGTATTCTCAAAAGACCTTATTTTTAATCTGTCTAGAATTCTTATCCAGGGCGAACTTAAATTTGCTTTTAAAGCATGTTCCAATAGACTAGCAAGTGCTCCTAGATTGTTTTCATTTTTAAGTTCTTTTTCTATTAATAAAATAATTACTTCTTCAATTCCTATACCTTGTATTGCAATGTGTGCGAGTTCGATTTCTACATCGGGATTCCAATAAAAGTTCCAGTCTTCGTGAAAAGTGCCTAAGGCCTGAATTTCCACTTCTGCTTTGTGACACCATTTCAAACCTAGTAATATCGATTTATGCAAAAATCGACTTACTAAAAGATGCCTATGTTGACGTAAATCTAAATGCAATTTTTCTTTGTAGTCTGAAGACCAATAATTGTTGAGTTTTAATTCTTTTAAGGCACTCTTAAATTCTTTTACAAGAGATAATTCTTCAGCATGTAAGGCAATAGTACCTACTCTTTCACCTGTAAGGATTTCGTTTCTAATGATTGATATTCTTTCGTCTTCAGATCTTCCTAATACAGTAATACAAGATTCCAACAACTCATCTATTCCCGGAAGTGGAAGATTTCTTATCGTTGCAAGTTCTGTAGCCAATCTTTCACAATCAATTAATTCAGATGTACTAATAATAATTCCTCTTTTTCTCATTATTGAAGCAGCAATGCTCATCCATCGAGATACTGCCGATTGTGGATTCGAAAAAATACATTCACTCCAACTTGGAGATAAAATTCCTGCAGTATAATATGAACTTAACTTTAATCTTGCATTTGTCCACGGTATTAAACTTTGTTGAATTGGCACAGATGTAAGTTCTTTATAATTCCTTTCGAGTCTAGGTAAAGAATTTCCGGGTTGTAAAACGGGTGCATGCCATGCGCCGCACACCACAGCAATTTTATATGGCTTTTGATTTATTATTTTTTCAATTTCAGCCCTCATAAAGTCTTCACGATATAGCGTTTCATCATCATCAATTCCTTTTGAATGTTGTCTTAATTCATGCATCAGATCCTGAATCACTTGAAATAAATCATTGCCCTCTGTCCAGGATTCAAAATATGTTGTCCACCATAATTCTGCATCCTTGTATCCACATTGATTCGCCAGATATTTTAAGGGATCAAGAATCATTTTCTTCTGATCCCGGTTTAGATTATCTTCATTCGCCTTTTTAAAATTACTACTCAAAAGACTCATTCCTGCCGGAAGGTCTATAGCATGAATCTGTATTCCATTTTCAAAGGCATATCGCATTGCCTGATATTCCGGACTAAACTCAGCAAATGGGTAGTACATTGACTGACTTGGTTTCTCCGGATTATAAAATAAAATTGCCAATGGACATTGATGTTCAGAAGTTGCAAGCGTAGAAAAAACATGATTAGACTCATATGGCATTTCTATACAGATAACTTCCGGTTGAAAAACTTTTAAAGAATCAAACAATCTTCTGGCCGATCCGGCACCGTGATGTCTAATTCCAAAAATTTTAATTTCCGTTTCCATTATACTCTAACCATATTTTAATAAATAAAAAAGCCATCTGTTTTTACAAATGGCTTTTTTATTTATTTATTGGAATAAAATTATCTGACTACTATAAATGCTTTTTTAATAAATCCTCGATCTGTGTTAACTTGTAAAATGTATTGTCCCGGAGACATATTTCTTACATTGAATGTAGGATTGTAAGTATCTGTAATGCCATTTTCTTTAGCATTAAAGATTACTTTACCTCCCATATCCACGATATTATAATTAACTTCAGCAAGTTCATTCAATTGAATTGTTGCAATCAATTCGTCACTAACTGGATTCTGTCTGAATTCAATTTTCATTCCTGCTTCATCACTTATATCTTTAGTATTTACAAGTGCTTTAGATACATGTATTGCAATACTGGCAGGTGAGTAAACTGTTTCATCATCATTGGCCATATTACCGTTACAGTCAAAGTAAAATAAGCCTGCATCAGACATATCAGGACCTCCTGAAACATCTTGTGTGTTGGTAGTTAAGAATGGATAATCATCAAAATCCAACTCTTCAAGGGCATTTTTTAATTCAAAGTAAGGTCTTGTATTATAATCATTGTCGTAACCAAAAAATACATTTGTACTGCCACCCGCGTATTGAATAGAAGCAAAATATAATTCATTGTCTGCCTTAAGTGTATGAACTTTCTCACTTCCATCAAGATTCTCCAATGCCAGAGCAAAACTTGCAGAGCCTCTCGTATCCGAATCAGCGAAAGTTATACTACCCAAAGAAACAAGAACCATTTCATCACTTGAAATGTCTTCATCCGCATTAAGATCATTCCAGCGGTATACTCGACCCTCCAAATAAAGTCCCGCAACTGTTCCTCCAGTTCCTGTACTTACAGTTGTATAAATTGAATCCAATTGATAACCCGTTCCATATTTCAATCTGAAAGGCATCATCAACTCTCTGTAAGCTGTTCCACCACCAAATAGATAAGCACCACTATTAACCGGTGTTCTCGTTGTCATATTAAATCTTGACTTAGAAAGTATATTACCAGAAACATTGAAATATGACTGATAATTATTGTCCATAGAAAACTTTTCAGTGGCAGAAGAATTAACATTATAATGTAAATTATAAAGACCAACTGCTTTGCCATTGTAATCAAATACATCTTCTAGAATTTCTCCGCCAGTGCTATCTGTAAGAACTTCAAATTCATCAGAAGTTTTATTATACACTTCTGTCGTGCCATTTTTTATCGTACAATTAACCTTTACATTGTTTTGCGCAGCTGATCCGGCATTGAATGCTGCTGCTCCTGTAATGAAAGTCATATCGCCATCTGCCTTAATCTGATGAGAAGGTATAGCACCATATTTTGGATGAAAAACATTTGGTTGAGAAAATGAACCATCACAAACAGTTCTTGAAATTGTTAAATCATTGGCTTCCTTAGGAAAAGAACCAATAGTCATATTAGCGCCGCCTTCTGATATAGCTTTTTTCAAAGCAACTCCATCAGAATAACCTAGCATTACACAAGGAATAGTTACCATTGCACCAACATTTACAGATCCCATTCTAAAAGGTTCATCACCTCCACGATTCGCCAAGTCATTATGGTTTAATACAATAACTGCTATTGCTCCAGCATCCTGAGCGTTAAGACACTTAACATCAAAGTTGCAGCCTCCTCTGTCAATGACTGCAAATTTACCTGCCATTGATGAAGCATTAGTTAAAGCTGCACAGGCTGCAATTGGCTCTGCCAATACACAATCTCCTGTCCAGTTTTGAGTGGTGAGGTCTGCTCCGAAAGCAGCTCCACCATACGTTTTCTCTCCTGCAATTCCCGCAGGTGAATTTACAATCACAGCTACTTTTTGTGCTGAAACGATTGTTGTAAACATTACCGTTATTAAAAGTAAAATTTTATTCATATTTTAAATTTTGTAATAAAAAAAAAGGCAGAAAATCATTTTTGGGTAATGATCTTCTGCCAAACTAAAATGCATTACTTAATTATGAAAAAAGGTTTTTTAACAAACCCCTCTTTTGTACTAACCTTTACAATATAAGTTCCGGCTGAATAACCATTTACCTGGAATGTTTTATTGTAATTCGTAGAATTTCCTTTTATCTCCTGTCCTTCAATTAATACACCTGCACTATTGAACAGTTCAATTTTTATGTCTGAAGGTTTTTCTAATTTAACAACAGCAGTTGCAATATCTTTTGCAGGGCTTGGGTTTACTACAACATTAATTCCAGCTTCTTTATTTGGATTTTCAGTTGCAACCACTCCACCGAGTTCAATAGCCATAGCTGTTGGAAAAAAGAATATCTCATTATCCGAAGCTTCACCACTCATGTCCAAATCAACGTAAAACAAACTTGCAGCTGTCATATCAGGACCACCGGTTGCTCCATCTTGAGCTCTTACACTTAAATATGGATAATCCTCATATTGTAAATTCATTGCAGCTTCTTTTACATTAATGAGCATTCTATGACTAGGAACCATATCATAAGCACTAAAAAATGTCTTTCCTCCTCCAGGATACATTAAGGATGCAAAATATAGAACACCTGTTTCAACCTTATATCTCGGATCTGAAGAAGCAATATTCTCCAATCCAATTCTAAGATTGGTAAAGTTTCCTGCAGTACTTGAAGGAACTGTACTGGAACCTAAAGCAACCAATTCCATTTCATCATTATCAATATCTTGATTCGAATTTAAGTCAGTCCACTTATAAATTCTTCCTTCACAATAGATATCTGCTACACCATCATTTGATGCAATTCCTGTAAACAAAGTATCAATTGTTAAACCATTTCCATTACTAAAGCTAAAAGGAAACATCACTTCTCTGTAATCAGTCCCTCCTCCCCAATATTGGGTGATTTGTAATTGTTTGTTGGTTGGATTAATTCTTCCTTTAGAATATAAATTATTCGTAACATAAGTATTGGCTGTATAAGAATTATCTGTTCTTGCATTGTCTACAGAATCTTGAGAAACAGTATATACATACTGGTATCTTCCTACTCCTTTGCCATTTTTAAAATCAAATGTTTCATTGACAACTCCTCTAATACTATCAGGTTCAATTTCAAGTCTTTCTGCAGAAAGCATATCATACATTTTAGTAGATGCTCCACTTGGTAAAGGAAAATGACTAATTACACATTGTAACTTTGCACCGGTTAATGTTTTAGCACCTAAGTTTTTCATAAAAACTCCTGGAGTTAAAACTGCGCTACCTTCTATTTGTACTTCGCCTTTTGGAATAGCACCAAAGTTGGCGTTAATTACATACGTCTCTTTTATACTTGGAGTTGTAGTATATTGAGGAGAGTAAATACTATTATCATAGTCACCAGGGGCCGGAGATTCTTCCGGGCTACCAATGAAAGGCACTGATAACATTTCTTCCTTATGAAGTTTCTTTAAATTTAGCGTAGCTGGAAAGCTCTGACTAAACAAAAAATTATTCACTAGGCATAACACTAAAAGAAGTAAAATTTTTTTCATGTAGAATTGTTTAATTTATTATCGAATGTGAATGTACAAAGTTAATATTTAGTTTATTTACTCAAAAAAAATATTTTATATTACTGTATATCAATAACTTATATATTAAAATAAAACTAAATATTGTGATGAATTGATTTTTTGATCACTTCATCAAGATCCAATCTTTTCTTCGTCAATCCGGGAAGAGGATTATGAACCACAAATTGAAACGAATGACTGCTTAAAAACGCTGTCTCTGTACTGATTAAATTATGCTTTTTTAGGATAAAGCTCCTCCATTCCTTAAATCGTGAATACCAAGCTGCCATTTTGGGCCCTATCTCAATTTTAGGGCTTTCGATATTCATAATCTCACAGACCTTATTTATAAAATCCTTATAAGAAAAAGATGCCTGCCACAATAAATGTGGGCCGGATGAACTGTCTTTTTTGAGGCAGATTTGAATTGCCTCAATGAGTATTTGTACATCTACAATCCCTAAATTCCCTGAAGGAAAATAACGTAACCCCTCTCCGATTCTTTTTATGAGCTGGAGAGACCCCTTGGTCCAATCGCCTTTTCCTAACATCAGGCATGGATTAAGAATTTGAACTTGCATTCCTTCTGCTTCACCTCTTTTAATTTCTAATTCTCCCAGATACTTTGATTTGGCATAAAAGCTATGAAAAATAGGCCTTCCGGATGATTTTTCTGTTATAAGAAATGGGTCAGAACTTCTTGTTAAAGTGGAAGCAGAACTGATATAAATTATTCTTGGAACATTGTGAATTAAACATTGATTTACAAGGTCACGTGTAAGAATGACATTATCCCTGTAGATTTCTTTTTGATCCTTTTTATTGTAGCTGACTTTTGCTGCAAGATGAATTACACAATCAATACCAGGAAGGTAATGATCTAAAATTCTTATATCTCTAAGATCTCCAACAATATTGACCACAAGATTTAGATTGATAGGATTTCGAGTGTGAGCGTATAGAAAGTATTCATCGGATCGCAGCAGTGCCTGTAAAAGATTTTTTCCTACAAAACCATCAGCCCCGGTAATTAATATTTTAGGCTTTTCCTTCAAATTATTGTTCTTTTAGTGTCATTGTATATTCTGCAACTTTTCGAATTTCCTCAGAACCCAATTTATCTTCAAATCCAGTCATTACATTTCGACCTTTAGTTATTATAAGTATTCTCTCTTCTATTTTCATTTCAGAAAGCCGTAAATCCTTTGCTCCATTCGTCATAAGATCACCCTTTATCCCATGACAAAGAACACAATTGTTCTTAAAAATTTCTTTGCCGGTAAACTCTTTCTTGGGATTTTTAACACCTGATTCACATGATATGAGTAAAAATAGAACTCCAGGAGCGAATAAAAATTTATACATACACTATTTCACGCAAAAATGGAATATTTGAAGAACTTTTTAGCCTAATTTAAGTTTATTTTCCAACAAAATTACCGCAGCCAAATAAAGAATCATATGCTAAAATATATATATATAAATCTTTGCTTTCTTGTAATTGATCCGAGTTTATTTGCTCAAAAAAGTTTCACTCTCAATGAAGCAATTCAGTACGCTGAAAAGAACAGCAAAGCTCTTCAAATTCAAAAACTTG
>JABFRV010000190.1 GCA_013140975.1 Saprospiraceae bacterium | reverse complement strand
GGTATAACACGAAAAGAATTCATAGCGCATTGGATGGAAAATCACCATTAGAAGCTTTTTATGAAAAAGTTCATATATTAGCAGCATAATGCCTTTTCGCTTTGTCCACTATAGTGAGGAAGTCCATTAAAAACAATTTTCATTTATTTTGGATTGATAATTTCAATTGCGACAATTAACAGTAGTTGTTCAAAGACTACATATTGTGCTAGATGTACTGAGATTACTACTGGTGCTAGTTCTGCTGATTTTTGCAATGAAGATGAAGGAGAGGTGGAGTTTTATATTAGTGAATTGAAGCGTTTAGGAATGCAATTTGGATTTACTTATAATTGCAGTATTTATACAAGATAATAGTTAATCTTACTTAAACACTCAAATTTCTTTTAAACAATTAAAAACAAGATTATGAGATTTGCAACAACAATAATTAATTTTGCACTTTTTGCTTCAGTCCTCACTTTTATACTTCCAACCGTTTATGGTCAAATTAAGCAAGGGGCTATTTCAATTGGCCCATTTTTAGATTTTTCTAGTTCTAAGTAAAGATTAACAGATTTGGGACTTGAATTAAAAACAACAAAATTTAATTTAGGATTAAGGTCCGATAATTATGTTATAAATAACCTTGCAGTAGGTTTAGCGATTAGTTTCAATTCCCAAAGCACTGATATTGATGGAGACGATACTCGTTCATCGGGTTTTTTAAAAGGCCCTCAAGTTGATTACTTTATACCGATGGCTGACGAATATTACTTTTCAATTGGTGCTAGGTTAGGTTATAATTCGCTTAAAGAGGATGATGAAAGTAATGGCGAAGTTACTTTATCTGGCATTGGATATGGATTGCGAGCTGGAATTCATTATATTGTCAACAAAAAGATTGGTGCATTTAGAACCATTGGACCAGATTTTGGAAATCTTACAGAAAAAGAAAATGAAATAGATGTTGCTTGGAGTGAACTTGAAACTCAAGTTGGGCTGAAGTTTTTTTTTCTAAAACAACTTTAAAAATCCTAACTGACTACCCATAACAATGCACTGGACGTATAGACTCCCTACCGGTCGTCCATCGCCAGTGCCTGACGTTATAGCCAATTTTAAGACGACACAGAATAGTGACAAATCGAATAACAAATATCACAAGAAGAAATATTTTTGACTTCATTCAAGCTGAAGGAATATGGTGGTCGGGAAGAATGACTGAGACAGACTTTCTTTCAAGACTTTTCGACTTGGAACAAATGGAATCTTTTGACAGTAGATTTAAAAATGCAGCGGGGGATATTTGGCAACATAGAGTAAATAACCAGAACGACTGGGATGACAATTGGGTTTTTGGAGACAACAGGTTTAATCTACTTCACTGTGATGATTCAATTTTCTTAAATTTTTTATGCGAAATGATTCATCCCTTAGTTAGAGTTGATTCATCCGAAGTAAATAAACTTCTTCAAATCTTTAATGATAATTTGAGCAACGACAGTTTTGAGATTGTTGAGAAGTCGAAGATTTCCGGTAAGCCTTTATTTATTGGGAGGATTAAAATTTCTGGAAGTGAGACAATCGCTAAAAAGGGAGCGGCACTCAAACAAATATTGAACGCTGAATATGTAACGCAACAAATAAACCTAATGGAAGTTTCTATTGAAAACGCTCCTCATGTTTCTATAGGAATAGCAAAAGAACTCATTGAAACTTGCTGCAAATCCATTTTTGATGAAAGAAATGAAACTTGTGATAAAAATTGGGACTTGCCTCGACTGATGAAAGAAACAACGAGGTTACTCAAATTGACACCAGACGACATACCAAATGAAGCCAAAGCAGCGACTTCTATCAAACAAATTTTAGGAAGCTTATCTTCTGTTGTTCAAGGAATATCTGAAATACGAAATGAATACGGTAGCGGACATGGCAAAGACGGGAAATTTAAAGGACTTCAACCAAGACATGCAAAATTGGCGGTTGGGGCTGCTTCGACTCTTGCTATTTATTTACTAGAAACTCATCAAATGAAGAAGTAAGGAAATATGAGCGAGAGATTACCACCCATTGACGGAAGTGTACTAGAAGGAATCAGCAAAACTTTAGGTGACACAAATAATGGACTAACAGGTCCAGAAATTGGCAAGTTCTTGCTTGAAGTAAATATTTTGGACATTGATTCTTCTAACACAAAATGGAAGAGATTATATAACGCATTTGTCGACTTTCAAAACAAGAATCAAATTTCTAACAACATTCTTAAATTCATAAACAAATCGATGAACCCAGCAAGATTTGTTGGAAAACATGAACAGTTTGAATTTCTAAGAGCTGAACTTAATAAACGTCTTGCATTTATTGGCCTTGAATTATCTGAACGTGGAAAGTTTATTAAAACAGTTGGTGCTACTACAATTGCTGAAGCTCAACAACGAGCGAACAGATTAAAAGGTAAATTGGAATTACGAAATACACACCCGACAATTTATCAGTATTGCAGTGCTGAATTATTGGCTGAAAATTATTTTCATACAGTGTTTGAAGCCACAAAAAGCATTGCTGAAACGATTAGACAGAGAACAGGTTTGACGGAAGACGGAAGCGAACTAATCGATAAGGCATTTTCAATTAGAAATCCTTTGATTAAAATAAATGACTTGTCAACTGAAACAAAAGAAAGTGAACATAAAGGTTTTGCAAATCTGATTAAAGGAGTGTTTGGTATGTTCAGGAATACAACTGCTCATTCACCGAGGATTGTTTGGGAAATCAATGAGAGTGATGCCTTGGACATTCTTTCAACAATCTCGTTAATTCATAGACGACTTAACATAAATGAATAAATCAAAAACTGGCTATAACAGCACCTACAAGAAATTGGCGGTTCAGTGGTTAAATGAAGCTTTACGCTTCGTATCAAGTTCAATGGTGGAAGACAGTTTTCGTCTCCGAAATCGCCAACTTCTTGTAGCTGCAAACCGTCAGGTTGTGAAAAAACCAAATTAAAAATATTCAATAATTTTCTTTGCAATATTAATTCTAATTTGTATTTTTATACATTATGAATCATGTAACAGGCATACCAAGATTACAATTGCAAA
>JABFRV010000062.1 GCA_013140975.1 Saprospiraceae bacterium | reverse complement strand
CTTTGTCATATCTGATAACTATAATTATAATAAGAATCAGCTGGATCAGGCTCATAGAAAACAATTCTAGAATCTAGATTATTGTCATCCAAAAGAATTGATGGAGCAAGCCATCTTTTAACTGTAACTGTTCCATTTAATGACCCAGTAACACTTGCATATAAGCCAGGAATTCTAAAAGAAAGAATGCAATCTATTCCTTGACTAGGATATCCACATGCAATGCCTTCATAAATTGTTTTACATACAGTACTTGTCTGAGGAACTCCTCCATTAGGTCCATAACAAGTATAGGTTATACATAGACTCATGCCTTCTAAGAAGGAGGGACCTCCACATTCTTCCTGTAAATTCACGCAGTTTTGAGCATTAATATTAAGATTGATAAAAAATAAAAGTAAAAATTAATTTAGTGATTTCATGTTATAAAATTTAAAATGTTTAAAATGTTAAAAAATTAGAATGGTAATCAAATTGTATTATGATATTGAAAAAAAATCAATGTTCCTAAACTTATGTAAATCCAGAAGGAAATTCAAGCATTATTATTAATTTATTATTTAAAATAACATGCAATGTTCAGAGAAATTATTGATTACTGTTTAATCCATCATACTAACGTAGGCTTTTATTCGACGAGCGTAATAATTTATTGATTTTTGGCCAGGATTTTTCACTAATTCTATAAATTATCAATCATTCTATTCATGAAGGAATCCATAATAATTTTTATATAATAAAGCCTAAAAAAATACTTCAAAAGACATAAAAGCATCAGGTTAGGTGTATTACTTAAAATTAGCCATGTCTTTGGTTAGAACTCATTTTATATAAGTATTTTATTGGATTAATGGCTCCTTATTAGAATACCCTTTATAACTAAGATCTATTAGCATAATTAAATTGAATTATCCTATTTTTGCACCTCCATTGAAAAAATTTTGAATCCAACAGACATTAAGAATCCGGAATACTTCCACAAGGTGGTTGATTGCCAGTATGCTTGTTCTGCGCGCTACTTTGGCTGAGTTTATTATAAGAAATCAACTCAAAAGAAACTCAATAAATCAAAGTTGTTCTGAAATAGTTAGAATAAGCAATATTCAAAAATGGATCATTAGAACAGCCATAAATCGCAACGAGCAGAAAGTAATCATTTGACGATGCTTCACGTTTATGATAGTCTTAGAACTATCTATGAAGTACTTCATATAAAGTCAAGACCAAAACCATACCTAAAATCCGTAGTACACAAACTGATACCCCAAAAATCGCAGACTGCTGAAAATCTAATTCCTGAGCCCGCATAGCTACAATGTGGATTAAACTACTTGTAAAACCTTATTTTACAGCTCATTTACAAAGATTTACAATTACTATAAACTTGATTTCATCTATCTAGAGTAATTTTGGCCTATTCTTTCATAAAAATATTATTAAGTGAATCGTTTATTCCTCTTTTTCCTTTCAGCACTATTTATTCTATCAATGTCCCTCACTCCTTCAAGCCCAAAGTATTCTGAATACAAACCAGGTACATTATTAGTTAGTATAGATAATGGTCAAAATTGGCAAAACATAAGTGCAAACCTTCCAGATGACATAAAAGTTTCAAGTATATGTCCCTTTAATTCAGCCTTCTATCTCGGCACAAATAAAGGCTTGTTTAAGTCTAATTATATCTTTCCAAAAGCTCATTGGTATGATGAGAAAGGGTTTGACAAAGAAATTCTGAAATTATATCCTCATGAAAATAAATTATTATTTACGACACTTTGGTATGGACTGAATGAATTTGCACCAAATATTAGTAATTTTTCGAAAATTTCTAGTGATTCTCATATCGGAATTGTTAATTCAGTGATTAAAGTTACAGAGTCCTTGCTTTATTTTTGTAGCGAATATGGACTTTATAAATCAACAGATTCTGGTAATCATTGGACTAAAGTATATAACAAAGGGATCATAAGAGATATGATTAAGATCGAAAATAAAATAATTATTGGAGGAAAATTTGGAATTATGAGTTCAGATCTTTCTGCAAATCAATGGGAGCAAAGCTTAATACCAGATTGCATAATTACAAAGCTCATACAAACACAAAATGAGTTATATGCAATTGGTGTATATGAAAATCAATTCATGCATATTCCAAATTCTGTGTATCAATCATTAGACCATGGTAAATCTTGGAAAAAATTAGACTTACCTTCTAAAGTGCCTTCAATTCATCAAATTATTAAGTCCAAAGACTATTATTTTATCAGTTGTGATGAAGGAGTATTTCGATCCAAAACTCTTAATGGTGAATGGATACAAGTTCAGGCTAAGCCTGTTTCGAATTATGGATTTCACAAATTATATTATCATGAGAATTATTTATTCTGCATATATTCAGAACCTAATTGTTAATTAAGATTTGCACAGAATATTTACTATAATAGGTTTTCTTGCTCTTTTAACTACATCAATATTGATTGCAGAAGAAGTTCCAGTCGATAAAATAAACCTAGCGATTAGAAGAAGTATAGATCAAATGCTCAGGGCAAATAATGATTCTACATCTCAAATTCCTATAATTCATCAAATTAATGATACTACTTGGAAGACAGAATCTATTTCATTCTTGGATTATAACAAATTCCCTACTTTATTACAACAATCGTTAGAGCTCTATAATATAAAGAATAGTTATCAAGTTGCAATAAGGTCATGCAATTACAAAGAAATATTTTTAGGTTATATTAGTTTTGACTTGAATAACACCAGCCCAATTCCTTGTCAAGGTCGATCACGCAATGACGATTGTCAAATCATTGAAATTCAATTCACAAGTAATAATTTCATCGATTCAAAATCCAAGTACAAGCATTTATATTATGTCGTACCTATCTTTATTATTTTTGCAGGATTAATAATTGTATTAACTCGAAAAAGACAATCTATATTAGAAACAAAAATTCAAAAACCTAAGAATTTTCTACACTTTGGTCAGACTAAACTTGATATTGAAACACATCAACTTATATGTAAAAACAAAATTCAAAAGTTAACTTACCGAGAAGCTAAGCTTCTACAATATTTTGTTGAAAATCAGGGTAAAATAATAGATCGAGAAATGCTCCTGCAAAAAGTATGGGGAGACGAAGGAATACAAGTCAGTCGAAGTTTAGATGTATTTGTTTCAAGATTAAGGAAATTTCTTCAAGCTGATCAAGAATTACAAATTGCAACGATTCATGGAGTTGGGTATCGCTTGGATTTGTTGACTACTTAACCCACATAGCAGCTATCCGGGTGGAAAAAACGGTGAAATTGATCACCTTAAAACAGTCCAAACTGACCACTTCAGAACGGTTTAAATTGAATACCTGAAAGGTAAGATTTTGTTGACGTTGAAATGATGTCAAAATTCCTTAAGTTTTGAAAAATTAAAATTTAAAGATATGGCAAATCAACGGATCGAAATGAGCAAAATAAGGTACATTTTAAGACTCTGCATTGAAGTAAAGGCTTTGCTTTGTATCCTTTTTCATGTGTTCTTTTTTGCATCTTTACTTTGGTTGTTGTTGTATTAAAATCTTCACCTGTATATGCGCTGTCTCCATATTTCGAAAAGATTATAGCAAGTTTAAAAATCAATCGGATGGCACTGACTCAAGTTAGAAAAGACTCATTTTTTAGAGATTTGGGTTGACTAAAAACAGTCAATTCAATCAGAATTAAGCTATTTTTGCCGATCCATTGAAAAAATTTTGAATCCAACAGACATTAAGAATCCGGAATACTTCCACAAGGTGGTTGATTGCCAATACGCATGTCCAGCGCACACTCCTGTGCCTGAGTATATTAGACTAATAGCTGCCGGCAATTATACGGAAGCTTATATGGTTAATTGGGTGTCCAATGTATTTCCGGGAATTCTCGGACGTACCTGTGATCGACCCTGTGAACCAGCTTGTCGAAGGGGTAGAATTGAAGATGAACCGGTTGCTATCTGCAGACTTAAAAGAGTTGCCGCTGATTTCAAATCAGATGTCAAGTCCCTGATTCCTGGTCCTACTAAAACTAAAAATGGTAAAAGAATTGCTCTGGTAGGAGCCGGACCCGCATCCCTAACTGTTGCAAGAGACCTTGCTCCATTAGGCTACGACCTTGATCTTTACGACGAACAAAGAGCCGGAGGAGGCTTTATGCGTTCTCAGATTCCGAGTTTTAGACTTCCGGAAGAAGTATTAGATGAAGAAGTCGGATATATAATTGATATGGGAGTAACAACCCATTATAATCATTATGTTGACAGCTTAAAGGGACTATTAGATAAAGGCTATGATGCAGTATTTGTTGGTTCCGGTGCTCCAAAAGGGAAAGACCTACCCGAATTACCAGGAAGAAATGAATCAACTGGTAATATTCATATAGGAATTAATTGGCTATCCAATGTTGCTTTTGGACATATAGAAAAAATAGGAAAAAAAGTATTAGTGATTGGTGGCGGTAATACCGCGATGGATTGTTGTCGTACTTCAAGAAGACTAGGAGGTGAGGATGTTCGCGTTGTAGTTCGATCTCCTTTCAAAGAAATGAAAGCTTCCCCATGGGAAATCGAAGATGCGCAACATGAAGATATTCCATTTTTCAATTGTCATTCACCTTTGCGATTTGTCACAGAAAATGGCAAATTGAAAGGTATGGAATTTGAAGTTGTTGAAGCTCAATATAACAACGGAAAGAGATCTTTGGTAACTACCGGTGAAATAGTATTCATGGAAGCAGATGATGTAATTCTTGCAATTGGGCAAGAAAATAGTTTTCCATGGATTGAGAGAACTATTGGAATTGAATTTGACAAATGGGAAATGCCAAAGGTCAATGAAAAAACATTTCAATCAACCAATCCAAAAGTTTTCTTTGGAGGTGATGCAGCCTTTGGTCCTAAAAATGTAATTACAGCAGTAGCGCATGGACATGATGCAGCTGTTTCAATTGACCTGTTGTGTAATGCACAAAGTGTTGACGATCGACCGTCACCATTGACCAATCTCTATCTTCAAAAAATGGGTATTCATGAATGGTCATATGATAATCAGACTTCTGATGATGATCGTTTTAAAGTACCTCATGCTGATAAAAAGCTAACACTAAAAGACCGAAAGCTTGAAGTTGAATTAGGTTTTGATGAGAAGCTTGCATTCAAAGAAGCGCAACGATGTTTAAATTGTGATGTTCAAACTATTTTTACTGAAAATAAATGCATAGAATGTGATGCTTGTGTAGATATCTGCCCTACAACTTGTATTACGTTTACCACAAATGGTGAAGAAGAAGATCTTCGCACAAGATTAAATGCACCTGCACCTCTTGCATCTCAAGATCTGTATGTATCAGCAATCTTACCAACAGCTAGAGTAATGATTAAAGATGAAAACCTTTGTCTGCATTGTGGACTTTGTTCTGAACGATGCCCAACCAATGCCTGGGACATGCAAAAATTTATTTATCAAACTGCGAAAGCATGTCAGTTATGAGCCAACCAATAAAAGTAAATGATCTGGTAATTCGATTTGCTACCGTAAATGGAACGGGTTCCGCTAGTGCCAACAATATGTTTGCTAAAGCGGTGATGCGAATGGGAATTCCGGTTACTCCTAAAAATATTTTTCCTTCTAATATTCAAGGTCTTCCGACATGGTATGAAGTAAGAGTAAGTGAAAAAGGATACCTCGGTCGTCGCGAAGGTATTGATATAATGGTTGCAGTGAATGCACAAAGCATGAAGCGTGATATTGAAGATGTGAGAGAAGGTGGTTATCTAATGTATGATTCTACGAAGATCTTGCATGATGAATTCATTAGAGAGGATCTTCATTATATTGGGATACCGATGATGAAATTAAGCATGGAAAATTTTTCCGATGCTAGAGTGCATCAGTTAATGAAGAATGTAATCTATGTTGGTGCAATGTGCGCACTGTTGGGAATGGAAATTGAGGTTTTTGAAAAACTCATTCATGAACAATTTGCAAAGAAAGAAAAACTCATACCTGGAAATATTAAGGCAATACATCTTGGGGCGGATTATGCACGCGAGCATTTTGCTTGTCCACTTCCACTTCGTTTAGAAAGAAGAGATCTTATTAAAGATAAAATTTTAACGGACGGAAATAATGCTTGTGGACTTGCTGCAATGTTTGCCGGTGCAACTGTTGGGTCATGGTATCCGATTACTCCGAGTACGAGTCTGATGAATGCATTTGAAAAATGGTGTAACAAGTATCGCATTGATGAGAATGGAAAGAAGAATTTTGCAATCGTGCAGGCTGAAGATGAATTAGCAGCAATAGGAATGGTTCTGGGAGCATCATGGAACGGTGCAAGATCCTTTACTTCTACTTCAGGTCCGGGTGTTTCTCTTATGAGTGAATTTTTAGGTCTTAGTTATTTTGCAGAAATACCTGCAGTACTTGTAGATGTTCAACGAACAGGCCCATCTACGGGAATGCCAACACGAACGCAGCAATCAGATATACTTGCATCCGCATATGCTTCACATGGTGATACAAAACATATTTTATTAATTCCGAGTACACCAAATGAATGCTTTGATATGATGATTGAGGCATTTGATCTAGCAGAATATTTTCAGACTGCAGTCATTATGTTGACCGACCTTGATCTGGGTATGAATGATCATCTTACAGATCCATTTACCTGGGATGAATCAAGAATGTACAACAGAGGAAAAGTTATGTCCGCTTCAGATCTTGAAGAAGCAAAGGTCTGGGGAAGATATTTAGATATAGATGGTGATGGAATTCCGTTTCGAACCATTCCCGGAACACATCCTGAAAAGGGTTCGTTTTTTACAAGAGGATCATCACATGATCCAATGGCTACTTACACAGAAGATGGTGATGTTTACGCAGATGGAATGAGAAGATTGCTGGTAAAATGGGAGACGATCAGAAATCATGTTCCTAAGCCTGAGATAGTTAAGTTTGATAAAGAAATCAAAGAAGCAATACTATATTTTGGCACCTCCTCTTATTCGGCAGAAGAAGCAATGGATGAATTAACGCAAAAAGGAAAATTATTGAATGCATTACGTCTTCGTTCCTTTCCTTTTTCAGAAGAGGTCCTTGAATTTATTCACCACCATGATGTAGTTTATGTAATTGAACAAAACAGAGATGCACAAATGCGTTCATTACTAATGATAGAAAATGATATTCCTGCTAAAAAATTAAAGAAAGTTCTTCAATTCAATGGAATGCCAATTACCGCAAAATTTATCGCAGATTCAATTATCAATGCATAATAAAAATATGGTTTACGGTGTGCAGTTTACAGTTTACTGTATAAAATTATTTACTAAACTGTCAACCCGTCAACCCGTCAACCCGTCAACCCGTCAACCCATCAACCCATCAACCCATCAACCCATCAACCCATCAACCCGTCAACAATAACCCGTCAACTGTAAACTAAAAAAATGACTTACGCTCGTCCTTCCTTTCGTAATCCAGACATACCACTAAATGTTATAGGTCGTTCTCGTAAAGAATACGAAGGTGCAATTTCTACACTTTGTGCTGGATGTGGACATGATTCTATTAGTGGAGCCATTGTGCAAGCTTGTTTTGAAATGGGAATTGAACCGCACAATCTAGCTAAGTTATCAGGAATTGGTTGTTCGTCCAAGACGCCTGCATACTTTGTAGGAAAGTCACATGGATTTAATTCTGTTCATGGAAGAATGCCATCGGTTGCTACAGGTGCTGTTATGGCCAATAAAAACTTAGTCTATCTTGGGGTAAGTGGTGATGGTGATACGGCTTCTATTGGTATGGGACAATTCGTTCATGCGATTCGAAGAAATCTTAATATACTATATATTGTAATGAACAATGGTTGTTACGGATTAACCAAAGGACAAGATTCTGCGACTGCAGATGCAGGTTCAATTAATAAAAGTGGTGTAGAAAATAATTTTCAAGGAATTGATCTTTGCGGTTTAGGATTGGAACTAGGAGCGACCTTTGTTGCTAGATCTTTTTCTGGTGATAAGACACAGTTAATACCATTAATTAAAGCTGGACTTAAACATCCAGGGTTCGCTTTGTTAGATGTAATTTCTCCTTGTGTTACTTTTAATAATAACGTAGGAAGTACTAAGTCTTACGATTACATGAGAGAACATATGGAAGCTACTGCAGCCATAGATTTAGTTCCTTACAAAAAAGAAATTCTTCATCAACAAGAAAGTGGAACAGTAAGTTACATTCCATTACATGATGACTCTATGATTAAAGTAAATAAACTCGCTGCTGATTGGGATCCTCTCAATAAAACTTCTGCAGCTAACAAATTAATGGATTCAAAGTCCAAAGGAGAAATTCTATCAGGATTAATTTATGTAGATCATGAATCCAAAGATCTTCATCAGATCCTAAACACAACCGACACTTCTCTTAACAAACTTGAGCAAAAAGTTCTTACACCAAGCATGGATGTATTGAATAAGATTAATGCGGGGTATAGGTAAGTTAATCTTACTTTCTGTATTATACGAAAAGTCACTTATACTTCTTAAACTTTAGTTAAAGTATTTTTACCTCATGGCAAAGTAAACTTATCTAGTGCTTGAGAAAACTAATCTCGTGGCAAAGTAAACTTATCTCGTGCCTGAGAAAACTTACCTCATGGCAAAGTATACTTACCTAGTGCCTGAGTATACTTACCTCGTGGCAAAGTAAACTTATCTAGTGCCTGAGAAAACTTATCTCGAGGCAAAGTAAGCTTATCTCGTACTTGAGAAAACTTATCTCGTGGCAAAGTAAGCTTATCTCGTGCCTGAGAAAACTTACCTCATGGCAAAGTAAACTTACCTAGTGCCTGAGAATACTTACCTCGTGGCAAAGTAAACTTATCTCGTGCCTGAGAAAACTTATCTCGAGGCAAAGTAAGCTTATCTCGTACTTGAGAAAACTTATCTCGAGGCAAAGTAAATTACAAGTGAGCTTGAGAAAAGTACAACCTTGACAGAGTAAACTACAGGTGAGCCTGAGAATATTACAAACTTGACAAAATAAACTAAAGATAATCCAGTCTAAAGACCAACATATCAAAAGGAAACCTACCTCGTGCCTGAGAAAACTTACCTCGTGGCAAAAAAGAGTTATCTAATCTTGAAGTAAATGCACTTTAAGCTTGAGTAAATTAACCCTAGCTTAAAGGAATATTACTTAAAAGTGAATAAATTAATCATTAAATACATTACAGCGATTGATAAATTAATAATGAGCTTTTGTGAATGATAACACTCATTTCATGTATTCTATGGCATAATTCGTACCAGATAAATCTTTGTACTAATCTCAAAACATCCAAAAAAGCGAACTATAAAATCAAATTACGAAAAAAAATATCTATTAAAAAATTAACAAGCAATTAAGAAAAACTTTATCTTTGTATCAGAGATTCAATCAAAGGCTCTAAAGGATAAACTTCTTACTGTTTAAAAAAAGTATTATTATGTCTATTGATAGATATAATATACTTCCTGATTAATTCAAGATACCGTACCATTATTTTGTTTAGTCTGCCAAGTCTTTCTTGGCATTTAATGAATTACGTAATGAATTATTAATAAATTAAAAAAAATTAAAGTATGAAACCGATTTATCTCCTTCCGTAATCTTTAACTCCTGATCAAGTCAACGATTCAATGATGAATTAATTACACAGTCTCGAGCAGTTGAAATTGTAAAAAATTAAATCATTAATTATTAATCAAAAAAAAATTAAGTTATATTACTTTTAAAAAATT
>JABFRV010000088.1 GCA_013140975.1 Saprospiraceae bacterium | reverse complement strand
CTCATATTTTTATCCTCAACATAATGGTAACTATGCTTGCGGTAAAAATACTCCGTGAGCACTTGATTTTATTGAACTTTTGACTCTCACTACGAAACTCAACTGAAAAATCTGGGTTAAATAATCAAAATCATATGTGTCCAAAAAATATTCCCCATATGTAGCAATCAATCGAATATATTTTTAACCTCAAACTTTAGTTTGGGGTTAAAAGATGCTTATAAATAGAGGGCTTCGGCCCTGAATTAAATAATTATAATTTACGATTGTAATTCCAAGTGCAAAATGATAAAATTTTATCATTTACAATTCTTATAAAAATAAGATGTTGTAACGACCCAACCACTATTCTTAGAATATGAAGTAACTTTGGTAGGAAATTTTTCGCTATTATATTCGTACAACTTAAATCCGCAACTAGTATCTCTTAGTATTGGCGTATGACTTTGTGAAGTAATAATATTGTTAGCTGAATATAAATGTAAGGTGTTAGCATAGCCAAATCTAGGAAATTTAAAATTCTTGTAAACATTATTCATAGTGTCATATTCGAAGATTTGAATTCTATGAAGTTTTCCTTTTGAATTTGTAACTCGAATGGTATCAATATTATTTGTATTCTTATAATAAGATATCATATAGCTGTGATTAAAAACTGATTCATGAATCTTAGTTATAAGAGAATCTTCATAATAATATGTGTAATCACTTTCCTTTTGTTTAGGTCTTTTTGTTAGATCATAAATTACAGAACTAACAATTTGCTTTTTAGAATTATAATTAAAACATTCAATTCTTTGATCCTTCTGAATGATGGAAAATTTCAATATGATGATTTTGAGAAGAAAATAATTAGGATTAATCAAGAATGTAATGTAATTCTCCTACCTGAATATCAATCTAGAGTAGAAGACTGTAGAGAGCATAATGATGAATTCAGATGCTTGAATGAGGTTCTTTTAGATTACTTTTTAGATCATCATCTCAATGTTTCAATAACCAATCTGGAGCGAACTTGGCTATTGGATAACCCTGAGGTGCTTTGTGACCTGAATGAAGTATCGAATGAATTTCCTGCATTAGATATGGATTACGTTATTGAAATAATAGCTGGTAATTATGATGTAAATCTTGAACATTTAATTCATGGAGCCAAATTATGGGGACCCGATAATAATTACATAACAGAAAGTTGGCCTGTAATTTGCAATGCAATTGAGTCAACAAGTATTCCAAGTTCTCGTCCTACTTTAAATTCAAGGCTTATTGGTTTAACACCTTCAAGAAATAATGTAAATGATCTTCAATCTGGTTATTCCGGTGATATTACTGGAATAACAAATGATGTTATTAATAAAACTATGGAAGAGCATTTAACTAATATGAAAGACTTAATAAAATTTTTTAGTGTTGGTTGGGGAGCTAGAATCTGCTGGACTAGAAATGATTGAAAAGTTTGAAAATAACGGGTCAAATCAAAATAGCTTTCATTTCGAGCTCTTAAGTAAAAATATAAAAAATACACCAGAATTAACTAATTTTATATACTATTTTGGTTGTGAAATGAATAAAGAATTAAAAATTAAGAATGGTGATATTTCACAAATACTTAGCATAAATATACCTGTTATTAAGAGACCAATTTTTAATAGTTACAAATTAGAAGGTCACGTTATAGAAGGTTATCATGATTTAAAACAATATAAAAAGCTCTTGGAAGAAAAATTTTGCAGTTTAGTTCCAAAAGATGTTGAAAGATTTTCAACTTTTTCCGTTACATTTTATGAGAGATCAAGATTTACAAAAGAAAACATGACTCTTAACACTTTTAACCGACATTATCACAAATATATAATTGCGGATTATAGTTGTCAATTTGGTGTAAAATTTCTAAAAACATATTATATTGATTTTAATATGAATAAAGGTAGAGAGGGTGAAGAATTCAGTTGTAAAAATTGACTAATAAAGTTGAATTAGAACTTTAATTTAGGCTATCAAAATTGAAATTTCAAGTTATAGTTATAGTTATAGTTATAGCAAATAAAAAGTATTTTACTTTCTGTGATTTCAATTAACTTTAACTACTACGCTGAATTCTCTTATAAACTTCATTTAGTTCTCTAAAAAATTCTCTCCCAAATCTTCGGATTAAACCATCTTTGACAAACTGAAAAACCGGAACGCCTAATTTCTTACCATTTTTACACGCGGGATTACAAATTTTCCATCGATCATAATTAACGGCTGTAAAACCTTGCGTCTTATTTTCTAATATCCGGATTGGATACAAATGACAAGAAACGGGTTTTTTGAATTTTGTTTTTCCTTCGTTATATGCTTTTTCTATTCCACAATATGCAATTCCTTTTTCGTCTTGATTCATATAAACACAGGCGCCGTCCTTTCTTAAGCTTGTTACATAACTCTCTGTTACTTTGTTTTTTTCATACCCGCCATTCTTTTCTATGATTTTAACAGATTCCAGAGGTAGATATGTACTAATTATCTTATTTACTTTATCAAGTTCTTTTAATTCAGAATCCAACACCGGGGCTCCAATATCACCTTCCCAACAGCATGCTCCTTTGCACGCATCAAGATTACATACAAATTCATGTGTAAAAATATCCTCACTCACCAATTTATCTTGTATAGCATACATTTTTTCTGGTTATTTTATTTTAATCATTGCTGTGTGTGGAATATTATCTTCCATATATTCTTCACCTGTAACTTCAAATCCAAATTTATTGTAAAAATTTATGAGATAAGATTGTGCAGAAATTTTTATTGGAACGCCTGGAAACAACGTTTCTATATACTCAAGCGAGTAATTCATTAATTCTATTCCAATTTTACGGCTCCTAAATTCAAGATGAGTACAAACCCTGCCGATAGAACAATAAGTTTTATAGGATATTCCTTCAGGCAATAACCTTGAGCATGCTATTAATGTGTTGTCTAAATATATACCTAAGTGAAAGGATTCTTTATCTTTATCATCAGGATCAAGGTATGCACAATTCTGCTCCACTATAAATACTTTGGCACGAAGTTGAAGAATATCAAATATTTCTTTTGCACTTAGTGAATCAAAATTCTTACAAAAAACTATGCTCGAGTCGCTTAGATTAGTGCTCATCCAATTTTAATTCGAGCGTTTGTTGCAATTCCTCTAGTAATGGATTAGAACCCATCATTATATCCCATTTTTCTTTTGCAGAATATAATTTCTTGGGCTTTTCCATTTCTTCCTTTGAAGTTAACTCCGGGTCTATTTCGACTTTTAGAATTAATCTATCGCCTATAAACAGTTTCTTAATTTCTTCTTCGAGTCTTAACTCAGATCTTACAGATTCAAGCCCTAATGTTGAACTCACAAAAACTACAATCTCATTACTTGAAACTTCAACTCTTGCAAGCCGCATATAATCCTGCAGTGTTTTAGATTTTTGATCGTTTAATAATGTGGCCCAATAGGATTCAAAATTTGCCTGTGTAAGTTCTATTAGATTCTCCTTTCTTTCTTTTTCCTGATTTTGCAATTTGGCTTTTATGCTATCAAGACTGGCAAGTTTTGGGATTGCACTTATTGTGTTTTGAGGAATTTTTACACTTATGGTTTTGGTTTCCTGGGCGATTGCTTCCGGCAATATTTTACTTGTTTCATTGACTTTTGGGACTTCAACAGGTTTTACGATTTTTACTTCCGGAATTCTCTTCTCAACGACATCTTGCTTGGTAGCACTTAATGAATTTTGTTGCGCTCTCTGCATATAGCAGATTTTTGTAAATAATATTTCGGTGTGCAGCCTCTTATTTTTACTTCTTATGAGATTAACATCTGCCTCATTTATCAGATCAAGACAAGATATTAGAAATGACTTACTACAATTCTTTGCTTGTACATAAAACTTTTGTTTAGAATTTTCTGTGCCTTCAAAAAGTTGAGCCATTTCCGGATTTTTGCAAATCAATAAATTTCGAGCATGGCTTGCTAATCCTTCCAATAATACTTCTATATCAAATCCCAATTTGAGTATTGAATCTAATAAAGTAAAAATCTGTGATAAATCTTCTGATAAAAATGCGTCATAAAATTTAAAATAATATTCCGAATCAAGAATATTCAAATTGCTCAGTACGTCATTATAAGTTAATTTCTTTCCTGAGAAAGACTTAATTCTATCAAAGATGGATAATGCATCTCTCATTGCTCCATCAGATTTTTGAGCAATCATAAATAAAGCATCCTCATCTGCCTCAATGGATTCATTCTTACAGATGATTTTTAATTGCTGTATTATATCTTGAATTGAAATCCTTCTAAAATCATAAACTTGACAGCGACTAAGTATTGTGGGAAGTATCTTATGTTTCTCAGTTGTAGCAAGTATAAATTTTGCGTACGGTGGAGGTTCTTCCAATGTTTTTAGAAATGCATTGAATGCACTTGATGAAAGCATATGAACTTCATCAATAATGTAAATTTTAAATTTACCATACTGTGGCTGAAAACGAACCTGCTCGACCAATGAACGAATGTCATCTACGCTATTATTAGATGCGGCGTCTAATTCAAATATATTAAAAGAATTATTTTCCTGGAATGCCTTACATGTCGAACATGTATTACAAGGCTCAAATTCCTTTGTAGGATTCTCACAATTTAGTACTCTTGCCAGAATACGAGCGCAGGTAGTTTTACCGATACCCCGGGGACCACAAAACAAGAATGCATGAGCCACCTGAGATTTCATCAAAGAATTCTTCAAAGTCAGCGTTATATGATCCTGTCCTATTACGTCGGACCAGAGAACAGGTCTATACTTACGCGCTGATACTAGAAATCCTTCCATATTGGTTAAAGCCCCAAAATTACACCCTAAGCTCGGCTTTAATTCCTAATTTGATCAATTATTTGATCTATTTTTACACAAAATTTTTGTAAGGTGAGAATAGCGCTTGCTCAGTTAAATTATCACATCGGCAATTTTGATGGAAATCTTCAATTGATGCGAAACGCAATTGTCAAAGCTAAAAGTTTAAAAGCAGATTTAATTTGTTTCAGTGAACTTAGTACCTGTGGTTATCCTCCAGTAGATTTTTTAGAATTCAGAGATTTTATTCATCGTTCCATGAATGTCATCCACGAATTAGCGAAGGAATCATTTGGAATCGGCATCGCGGTTGGATCACCAACAGTTAATCCTGAAAGAGCAGGTAAAGATCTTTTCAATTCTGCTTTTTTCTTAAGTGAAGGAAAAGTTGTTCATATAGCTCACAAGGGTTTGTTACCTAACTATGATATATTTGATGAGTATCGTTATTTTGAACCAGCTAAAGAGTTTTCCGTTTTCGAATTCAAAGGAAAAAAAATTGCAATTACAATCTGTGAAGATATCTGGAACGTTGACAATGTCAATCCAATGTACGATATCTGTCCAATGGATCAGATGATAAATGAGAAACCGGACTTCATGTTAAATTTATCAGCATCTCCATTTTGTTTCGAGCATACACAGGATCGGCTGGATACAATTCGAAACAATGCTTTGCGGTATAAGATTCCAATTTTTTATTGCAATTGTTACGGTTCACAAACAGATATAGTGTTTGATGGCGGTTCTGTAGTAGTAACAAATAACGGAATTATTCATGATGAGATGCCTTATTTTGAAGAATGCATACGCTGCTATGATTTAAACGAAATTAATAATACTCAAAATAACATTGAACAAGTCAAAATTAAAGAAGATTTAATCTATCGTGCACTGATTCTTGGAGTAAGAGATTATTTTAAGAAAATGAATTTTAAATCAGCGATTTTAGGATTATCCGGAGGAATTGATTCTGCTATTACAGCAGTTATTGCTTCAGACGCATTGGGCCCTGAAAACGTAACCGGCATTTTAATGCCTTCGCACTATTCTTCAGAAGGATCTGTAGCAGATGCAAAAGCATTAGCTGAAAATCTTGGAATTCATTATGAAATCATTCCAATAAAAGATATTTTTAATTCATACGAATCCACATTAAAGCCTTGGTTCAAAGAACTTCCGGCAAATGTTACTGAAGAAAATATACAGGCAAGAATCCGAGGAATGTTATTAATGGCTTTCAGCAATAAATTCAATCATATTCTATTAAATACAACGAATAAGAGTGAAATGGCTGTAGGCTATGGAACCTTGTATGGTGATTTATGTGGCGGCCTTGCTGTTCTTGCAGATGTCTATAAAACAGAAATTTATAAACTCGCTGCCTATATTAATCGCGACCATATAAGAATCCCACAGAGTTCAATAGAAAAACCTCCTTCGGCTGAACTACGACCAGGACAAAAGGACAGTGATTCGTTACCTGAATACTCAATATTGGATCCAATTCTTTATCAATATATAGAAAAAAGAAAAGGACCCAATGAAATTATTGCACATGGCCATAACCAAGATCTGGTATTGAGAATTTTAAAAATGGTCAACAAAGCAGAGTTTAAGAGATATCAATCACCTCCTGTAATTCGTGTAAGTTATAAAGCATTTGGATCTGGAAGGAGATTGCCCATTGAAGGAAATTACCTGTATTGAAATATCGCTTGCAATTCTAAGTTCTTCAACTTCTATTATTGAACAGAATTTAAACGTAGTAAAGAATTAGTAACTATTCAAAACAAGCTGAATCCTGATTAGATATTGTTTTATCCAAAATACCTTCAGAATTCGATTGATTGAAATAAAAGCAATTTGAATTATTTTTAAGTTATCAGATGTAAATTTTTACTTTAATAAATAACTTATACCAAATTTAAACATATGGCTTTTTGCAAAATCATCAAGTAATTCTCCTGAGACTGGATCTAAATATGTTAAACAATAAATATTTCTTAGTCCATAATTGAAAGAACCGTTTATTTCAAATCTATGCAATTGAATTCTAATTCCACTATTTAATCCAATGTCGTATTTAGTATATCCAGATATTTGGTCATTTGGAGCATCTTTATAATATATAAATTTTTGCTTGAATACCAAATGATCAAATTGCAATCCTAACTGAATAGCTAATTTCTTAATTATATAGTAATTTAAACTTAATGGAAAGGAAATATAATTATCATTAAAATTATTATTTCTAGGACCAATTGCATAATCATATTTTCTCTTTGAAAACTCAAATCCTAGTAAAATAGAAGTTTTCTTGAACATCATTTTTTCATAACCAATTCCAAGATTAAAGCCAGTTCCTTGTATAATTGCAGAGTTTAAATCAGGAAGATTAAATCTGTCAAGCTTATAACTATTAATTGAAATATTTAATAATACTGCATTTGATTGGGCTATTAATACTTCTGGATCAACAGTGATTTTAATAAATACCAGAAAAAAAACAAATTTAATGATTTTCATTTTACTTCAAACTTATAAATTAAAGAAAACTGTATTGCATGGGTTTTGTAAAGTCGCTGCTCTTTAGGTATATTGGGATCAATAATTATGACATTACCTTTATCTCTTAATAAATAAAGGGGTTCTAAAAAACGAGCTCCAATATGCATATTTTTTATTAAATGTAGCCGTATTCCTACTATATAATCAACTTGAAAGTTTTTAAGGGGCCCCATATATTTATATTTTGAGTCCACTAAATACTGAATAGATGCACCTGCCTCAAACCGAATATCTCTATCCTTTAATGGTTTATATGTAATTTGTAACGGAATTCCAATAAACCCATAGGAATCATCAATATACTTGTTAAACGAGGTATTCGATGAAGTTCTTTTATCAAAATTTAATCCATATTTGATTCCTAAATTATATTTTGATAAAAGAACTTCTTCAATACAAATTCCAAAATGATATTGAATTGAATAGAAAGGTCGCTCCGGCGAAGCAAAAAAATGCTTTTCACCGTTGATAATTTCTTGTACATTCGTAATACTTGGTCCTGCGAATATTTGTAAATTTCTTCTTTCTTGACACACTAAATTTAGTGAGAGTAAGATGAAGGTAATAAAAAGACAAAATTTAATAAAAAATAATTTAGGAATCATTTTAATTGATTTATATTATGGACACTTTGGAACTACATAATAGCAATTGTTATATACAAAAGCTTTGCCTTGATACCCTGTTGGGACTGGACCTAAATAGCAATTTACACCATCAAAAGAGCCGCCAAATGGGCAAATTCCACCGTTAGGGCCATTTGGATATGATTTATAATAATACCCATTATTCCAAATAAACGGCAGTTTAGAGCACAGCGTTGAAAAGCAATTGGCCTTATCCCATGAATATCCAGTTGGACAAATATTACAGAAACATGGGTTATTTTCCTTAAAGCATTCAAGGACAAAACTTGCTTCAGGAGCTTGTTTGAATTCTTCAAATATTGTAATTGTAAAGGTGATCTTATACGGACACACCATGTCTTTTGGGGTATAATCGAATGGCCCAACTTCTTCAGATATAAAAGTCGTTAGTGCTCCACTTACCTTACAAGCTTTTACTTCACCTCTAACTCCGAATCCCAACTGATCATGCTCAATTTTTGATACATAGTTTATAAACCAATCACATTGTAAATTAAAAGTAAGATGCTTCTTAATACAGCTCCATATTCCTAAATCATCTTTTTTATCCAATTCTAGTTTATTCAATCTAAATTCTATTTTAGGAGTTGAAAATGTTAAGTTTGAGCCTGGTGGCTTCCTTCCTGTGAGATGTTCTTTCAATCCATTCAAGTTCAACTTTTAACCTTCTTCTGTTGCTGGGACCATAATAGTTTGTACTTGATAAGCTTTTTGGACAACAATTAATATCACAAGAAATTCTTGAAGTAAGAATTGGATCTATAATAAATGTAGTATCACCTTCAGAACTAACAGTATCAGACGGAAAACCAGGTGTATTTCTTATTTGTGTTAACTTATTCCAGTCAGCATCGAAAATTGTAATTCTGATTCCATCAGATTCTGCTTCTATCTGATCTCCAATCATAAAATTTCCATCCATATTTCTATATCCTGCATATGTAAAGAACTTAGGTGATATACTTATTTCCTCCTGATCTATCCAGTTGTATCTAATTGTATTTCCATGAGTGCTAAGAAGGCTGGTTATCTCGCTTATTGTTATGTTGTCATTACAATTATATTGGTCCATAAAATCTTGGTATGCCTTTTCGGACGTAAGAATAGGCAATGAATTATACCAAGATTCTACTTCACTCGTTGTAGCATGAATTCAAAATAATTCCGACTTATTAAATTCTTCATGATTGGTAAATCGGATACAATTATTTATAACTGTATATGTACCTGACTGATAAGTGCCAGATATGGTTGAATTACTTTCAGTGTTGTCCCAACAGTTTGTGTTAATTCTTGACGTTAGTTGATGGTATGAATTGATAATCTCATTTGACTCTTTCTTACACTGTGTACCAAATAGAATCAAAATAATTGTTAATAAAAGACAACTGTCAAGCTTATTGAAATTAATTTTAGGATTACAAAATTGTTTTATTAACGTTTGTTCCATACTTTTGATAAAAATACTGATGTTTTTCATAATGAAAATTAATAATTAAGTCCTACTTTGTTTTCAGGTGTTTTCGGATCAAATTTTTCACCCTATTAGTGGGAAATTTTTAAGAAAACTTCAATCGAAGTATATCCTTCATGTTTTGATTTCAGAATTCAATATATCTGGATTTCAATCTGTTAGATATTTTTCCTTTTCATATCTGCTAAAGGTTTAGTGCTGACGCAGTGCAGGGTGAGTACACATCATGTTATGTCTTTCACCCTGCATTGTCGTTCAGCACATTGTTATCAGATGTTTTAATTTAACTACTTATAAAATATTACTCGTCCACCTTCTTTATACCACTTGTATTCTGTAAGATAAAGGCTGTCATTATAATAACATCTAAAGTCTTTGTAATCAAATTTTTCACAACGATCAGAATTTATGAGAGTAAAATCAAAAGAAATAGTATCAACATCTTGTTCAATTCCATTAAAATCTACCAAGTGTAAAAAATATTCTTGATGAATTGGATAGTTTACACTATCTCGTCCTTTCTTTATGAGTGGAAATAACATTTCACCTCCTGAGTTAATTGTACCTTCATTTCTAATTGTATCCCCATGGCTGTCAATTAATACAGATCCAATTTCAGAGTATGGACAAGCTAAACAATTTCCAATAATAGACTCTTTTGTATTTTTATCGTAAACTAGGCAATAAAAATTTATTTCGAATGCATTCAAAATTTGAGCACATCCTTCACCACAATCTTTACAGCAACTGTTTAATAGCATTGTTAATAATAAGAGATTAAAATATATTTTCATAATTTTCTGTTTAAAAATTTGTAACATTCTTGCATGGGTGTTACAGATTGGTAATTAATTAAATTAATGGTTCACTATAATCATTTTTGAAATATTAATTTGTGAACTTGACCAAGTTAGATAATATACTCCATTTTGCAGAGAACTTACATCAATAGTTGTAATATTACCAGTACTTGACTGTTGGAGAAGAATATTTGAGGTCATATCAACAATTTGTATCACACCAATTGGATTTTCAACACTAACATTTTCCACTGAAACTTGAATTTGACCGTCACTTGGATTTGGGTTTGCAATTAACTTTGGACTTAGTTCATCGCAGTTATCAACATAAATTTGCTTAAAGACAGTCCTTGGTAAAGCGCAACCATCATTATAAGTTGCCGATAAGGTTATCCAACCTAATTGGTCTGGCTTTAAAGTTGTATAATCACCAAAAGCAGGATTTAACGAGCCGTCACTTACCTCCCATTGTACATCTAGGCGAGGTCTGGTCTCATAATATCCTTCATAATATACAAAGCCATGAACTCTGCAAGGAGGTTCAATTTCATTAATTTCAAAGATCGGCGGATTGGAACCTACCAAAAGGCTAAATTCCCTTGATACCTGTTCATAACAGCCATTACTTTGTGTTATAGTTGCTCTAATAACAATTGGTGGTGTACTTCCATTTAGAGAGATAACACTGACCGGATTTCCTTGACCATTATTTGAAAATGTTATGAATTTGAAACTTGACCAATTAACTATACAATTTGGTGGCAAATTTTTAATAAACAATACATCTCCTTCAGATAAACAATCTTTACTATCATTATCAATTTCTAACTTATTACTTTTAGTAAGGCTAGCAATGTACTTTCCTTCACTTCTAGTGTTCCTTTTTATTTCAATATTAATGCCATTATTCGACGTTATATCACTGCATAAGATTGCGAATCTTCTTATGCCATTATTCGATGATCTTGAAGTTATTATTTCTAATCCATTCGACCCATTGGAATTCCTATTGAATATCTTTACATCATCAACAGGATTATTACTGCCTAGTACATCCTCTATTTCAAAGTAGTAATAACCGATGAATGGGATTTTTATTACTTTTAGATAATCTACTTCGTCATTGCAGTAATTGTGCATAGAATGACATTGGGACTCTCCAACAGTTATGAGTCTTGCAGTTTCAGCTGTCTGATCTGGTTCGTATTTATCCGGATTTAAAAAATCTGCATCTAATTCTAATAATTCATCATGTTTTGTGAGTAAATTATGCCAAATTACCCCCTTCTGCCCATTAGATAAGCTTGATCTGCAACCCCCAAAATAAGACATAATATTTGTTTCATCTGGGACAAATTGAGCCCCAAATAGATCAGGTTCAGTTCCAGAGTAAGGACAAGTATAACGAGCAAATCCCGTATTTGGATTAATATCATTAGGATCAGCTGGTGTGTCACATAAAGCATCTCCATTTTTGTCACATACCTTGCCCCATTTAAATAGCCCACATCCTAAGTTAAATTGCCTTGTTCTACTTACTACTTCTCTTTTACAAGGATCTGAGTGTATATTTTTATGAGTATGCTCTAGACCAAAAAAATGTCCTAGTTCATGACTCAATGTATTAGCTGCGGCTCTACTATTGAATATAGTTTTTGTTACATAAATAAAGTCCCCAAATGAATTATATGTACCCCCTGCTCCGGAAATACCATCAACTACATAAACATTAATTGCATCTACAGCATGCAGACCCAAATACATAAAATAAGCTTCTATATCATTATTGATAAATAGCCTATCCGGATTTACCCAGCTTATAGGACACCCAGCATAGAACCTAAATGGCATTCCATTATTTTGGTAGAACTCATTGATCCAGTCAATTAAGAGTTGTTGTCTAATTTCTGTTGGTGCATCTTCATCTTCTCCTAAAATCCAGAAAAACTTAATTGGGAGAAATAATTGGTTGTCAATATCAGGGCAAGAATTACCGCTACTACGTACACTTAAAGAGTTGTTCTGTGCTAGCCTTTGCAATCCTAAAGAGGTAAAGGAATCTAATATCTCATTGTTTCCATACCAAGGAAGAGTCTCCATTAAGGAGTCAGATGATGGAAAAGTTCCACATCCTACTTCAACTTGAGCTTGAAGATTTAAACCCACCATTGTAATCAAAATAACTACTAATTTACTAAATTTTTTCATTTTTAAATCGTTTTTGAAATAATTTTTGCCATCTTACCTCTTTTGGACTTGAGCCGTTCTTCAATTTTAAGGTGTTGAAGTTCAGAAAAGAACACCATCATTTTGATATTTTTTCAATACATAAACTTATGAACTTCTTTGATTTGTTTTCCATAAAGTGGATTCTTTGTTCATCTTGTTAGGTTTCTAAAATATCTGCTAACTTGGTAATATATGTATTAAGTTTACTCTAAACTTTCGCTTTATTTCTCATTTTTTCTCAAACTTTTTTGAAATATTTTCAATGTAAACGTAAAATTTATAATGCATTTGTCAAGATCATTTCGACTAGCGTTGGGTTTTTTCATACGAGCGTTATTAAAATTAAAAATTTAGAATTAAAATTCGGAAACTTTATTTTTTATTGATCTAATACAAATATTATTCATAGATGAAAATGAATTAGGTAAATAAGAAATGATATATCATTCGCCTTTAGGGTACAGGAATTATATTCATTTGAATTTTAGGAATTTCTCAATATTGAAATAATATATTGTACCTTTGATTGTACTTATTTTTAACTAATTTTTTTTATGACTTTATACATTTTACTTGGTGTCGCTTTATTAATTCTTCTCTTTTCCTTCCGTACGATCTCACAAGGAACCATTGGTGTTGTAACAATTTTTGGAAAATATAGGAGAATACTGAGTCCGGGGCTAAACTTTATCATACCCATAATTGAAACTGTTCATAAAAGAATATCAATTCAGAACCGTTCTGTTGAGTTGGGCTTTCAGGCAGTAACTATAGATCAGGCCAATGTTAATTTTACTTCAATGTTATTGTATTCTGTGTTTGACCAGGCTGAAGAAACGATTAAAAATGTTGCGTTCAAGTTTGTTGATGAAAAGAATTTTATGCAAGCTTTAATAAGATCTGTTGAAGGTTCAGTCAGAGCTTTTGTAGCCACTAAAAAACAAAGTGAGGTGCTGGTCTTAAGAACAGAAATCGTTGAAAATGTTAAAACACAACTAGATAAAATTCTTGAAGATTGGGGGTATCATTTGATTGATTTGCAAATTAATGATGTGGCTTTTGATGAAGAAGTTATGCGCTCTATGGCCAAAGTTGTTGCTTCCAATAACTTAAAAGCTGCTGCAGAAAATGAAGGTCAGGCTCTTTTAATCACAAAAACAAAAGCTGCAGAGGCAGATGGAAATGCCATTCGTATTTCTGCAGAAGCTGAAAAACTAGCTGCCCAGTTGCGAGGACAAGGGATCGCATTTTTCCGGGAAGAAGTAGCTGTGGGTATGTCTAAGGCTGCTCAATTAATGAAAGATAACGACCTTGATGCTTCCTTTATCCTTTTTAATATTTGGACGGAAGCCATAAAAAACTTTGCAGAACATGGAAAAGGAAATGTGATTTTTCTTGATGGCAATATAGAATCTATGGAAAAATCTCTTAAGCAACTTATGGCAATGGGACAGTTAGATAAGAATGCTTAAACATAATTGTACAAAAATTGATGTCAATTGATCTGAATGATAAATTGCCTATTTTATATTATACCTCAATCCCAATAAAACATTCATATATTCAGCATCCGCCCATTGTGCTTTTAATGATATTCCTAATCCGAATTGCAATCCTTGTACGAAAGTAACAGGAATGTGGTATTGAAAAATTAACTTAGAATAAAACGGAACTCCAGCCCATACTGTTCTCTTTTTAATCTGATAGCCCAGGCGTGTCTCAATGCTCAATGGTCCGAATAGCCACTCGTGTGCTGCAAATACATGTACACGAAGCCCCTGGTAAAAAGCATCCTTTATATTTTCATTCTTAAAATCATGTGCTTGTACATAGGAAGCAAAGGAATGATGTTCAACATCAAATCCCGCTTTGACTACTTTATATTTTCGATAAAAATAACCAGATTCAAAATTAATATTTTGAACAATAAATTTTGGCCCTCCGGAAATTTCGTGTTCTTTAACTGCATATCCATAATTTATGCCTGTCATCCATTTGGTTCCTGATTTTAAACTATCTGTTGGAGTTAATGATCGTTGTAAATTTTTTTGAGATAACCCTGCTATTATACTTAAATAATTCAATCCCAGATTCGGAGCCTTGTAAGCACCGTTGGAAATATGAGTCATACTCAATCCAAAATAAATATTTAGTTTTGATAAGATTGAATATTCGTATTTATATTCAAAACTTGTTAGATTATTCCAATGAGTGCTAATTGCATTCTGATCTGAATTTGAAACAATGTTATAAATTCTGTTATTGTATGCAAATCCACTCCCTATCATAAAATAAGAAGTACTTGATTTTCTCTTATTTATTGTAAGGTCAATAAAAGGAATAAGGCCTATTGCGTTTCCTAATATTTTTTGGGGTTTTCCTAGGTAAAGATATTTGCATAACAATCCATATCTTGGAAATTGTAATTCGTGATGCCAGTCCTTACTTCCATTTACGGTCTTAAAAACTGCAAAATCAAAAATTCCGCCAATTCCTTCTGGATTAATTCTTAAATTAGGACTGTGTTTAAGAAGTCTGGAAAACTGAATACCTGAACGAAATTGTGAACGATTGTTTTGAGCATTAGCATAGAAGTAAGAAAAGAAAAGTATTGCTATAGTGAGTATTCCTTTCAATATTTGATTTATGAGATACTGTTTAAAAATTCAATGGTGCCTTTATAATCATTTGAAGGAATATGATCATCCTCCTGAAATAGAATCATGAGTCTGTACTTTTCAAAATATGTGCTTAGTTCTTCATTCAACTTCCAATTATCTTTTCTAAATTCCCAAGCACGACAAGCTGTCATCCACTCCATTCCAATAACAGTCTGTGTTCGTTCAACTACATCAAAACATTTTATTCCTGCATTTGCTGCCATGCTTACATGATCTTCCTGTCCTTTGCTAGTAACTATACTATCTACAGAAGAAGGTGTACAACTTTGCTTATTCATGCTTACAAGAGCTGCTGCTGAATATTGAACTATCATATAACCTGAGTTAATTCCCGGGTTCTTTGTTAAAAATTCTGGTAATCCACGACTTCCATTGATTAACTGATAAATTCTTCTTTCACTTATATTGCCAATTTCTGCAACTGCAATAGATAAAAAATCAGAGCACAATGCTAAAGGTTGTGCATGGAAATTACCTCCTGATAATATTTCATTGTTAGAAATCATCACGGGATTATCAGTTACAGAATTAATTTCTCTTTCAGCAATTTGCTTGACATATTCGATGGTATCATAACTCGCTCCTAATACCTGTGGAATGCATCTAAAGCTATATGGATCTTGTACCGAGTTTTTTTCTCTTGCAAACAATTCACTCTTTTGTAATATTTTTCTTAATGATTTCGCGATTTCAATTTGACCAATTTGTTTTCTTATTGAATGAATCTCTTCATTTAAAAAGTCCGGATTGCAATTAAACGCCTCTATGGACAAGGCTGATGTTATTTCACTTTGCTTCAGTATTTTTTTTGCCAGAAAACAATTTTCAATTAATCTGGCTAAAGAATACTGAGTTCCATTTAACAATGCCAATCCCTCTTTAGCCTTAAGCATTGGGATCTGAATATTGTTTTTATCAAAAACTTCTTTTACATTTGAAATTACATTATTTTCCTCTGTAACGAATTTGCCCTCTCCAATACATAGTAATGTTAAATGTGCAAGCGGTGCAAGGTCCCCTGATGCACCTAATGAACCAAATTCAGGAATGCAAGGAAGCCATTTCTTGTTATACAACGTAACTAGAAATTGAATCACATCTATTCTAATACAAGAGTTTGCTTTACTTAATCCTATAATTTTTAGAAGTAGGATTAATTTGGATAATTGGTTAGAAATTGTTTTGCCAGTTCCGCAAGCATGAGATTTGACAAGATTGATTTGCAATTGATCTAGTTCATTGGGTTCTATAACAGTATTACACAAAGAGCCAAAACCTGTATTAATTCCATAAATGGGAGATTTGGATTCCGATAGTTTGTTTTCTAGTGCAACTCGACTCTCTTTTATTATCTGAACGATATCTTTACTTAATTCAATCGTTTTGTCGCTTTGCCATATTTCAATAATTTCTTCAAAAGCCCAATCTTTATTTTCTAAAATGACAGGAGATTTCATGGCGTAAAAATACTTGCTAAAAGTTTAAGCAAATGCTAATATTTTGCGCCAAAGTATCTATAACATATTACTTTTGCCCTATATATAAAAAAACATTATGTCTAAAGAAAGAGATGAAAAATTAAAAGCCTTACAACTCACAATTGATAGACTTGAGAAAACGTATGGAAAAGGATCTATAATGAAGCTTGGCGATAAAGCCGTGCTCCACGAAGTTGATGTATTTTCTACAGGATCCATTGGTCTCGATATAGCTTTAGGTATTGGAGGATTCCCTAAAGGTAGAGTTATAGAAATTTATGGTCCGGAAAGCTCAGGTAAGACAACTTTAGCAATTCATGCTATTGCTGAATGTCAAAAAGCCGGAGGAATAGCTGCATTTATTGATGCTGAACATGCATTTGATCGTACTTATGCCGAAGGCTTAGGCGTAAATACTGAGGATCTTCTAATTAGTCAACCTGATAATGGAGAACAAGCTCTTGAAATTGCTGAAAATCTAATTCGATCAGGAGCAATTGAAATAATAGTCATAGACTCCGTTGCTGCTTTAGTACCAAGAGCAGAAATTGAAGGTGAAATGGGTGAATCAAAAATGGGATTACAGGCTCGATTGATGTCACAGGCTCTCCGCAAGCTTACTGGGACTATAAGTAAAACAGGCTGCTGCTGCATATTCATAAATCAGTTGCGGGAAAAAATCGGGGTCATGTTTGGAAATCCGGAGACAACAACCGGAGGAAATGCCCTTAAATTCTATGCTTCAATGCGTTTAGATATCAGAAAAAGTGGAACCGCAATAAAAGACAAAGACGGAAATGTAACCGGAAACCGAGTTAAAGTAAAGGTGGTAAAAAATAAACTCGCTCCACCTTTCAAGGTCGCTGAATTCGATATCGAATATGGCCAGGGAATCAGCAAATCGGGAGAAATTATAGACCTAGGATCTGACCTAAATGTCCTTGGTAAGAGTGGCTCATGGTATTCTTACGAAGGAACCAAGATTGCTCAAGGAAGAGATGCAGCAAAACAGTTTTTGCTGGATAATCCTGAAGTTTCCAAAGAGATTGAAGATAAAATAAGGCAAAAATTAGCTTCCGGAAAGCTTGTTAAAATTGAAGAACCTGCCGAAGAATAAGTAAAATAAATTGTCAAAATATTTTAAAAGTTCAAATAAGAATTATTACTTTTGACATGTTTTAGAAAAATAGCTTTGTATATTCCATTCGAATAAGCTGAATTGAATTTCTTAAAAATATTGGTGGAGTAAGAACAGTTTCTCACTGATTTTGCAAAACCACTTTTCTTATCCTATTTATATATCTGATGGCGGGATCTAGGTCCCGCTGTTTTTTTAGCTTAAGCCCCTTTATAGGAGTCGCTTAATAAATACGGTTAGAAACTATTTTTTAAACTCAAATGAATATATCATTTCCACCACATCCAACTTTGTAAACTCATAGTATGGAGCAAGGCTGTCCGGATTAATTCTAGTGTTAAAGTACAATGAACCTCTAATAAAATGATTGCTTGAATCCGTTAAATAAAATTGAAAAGGTGTAGCAGATGGTCCTTCAATCTCATAAATAATTCCGGTTAGTTTATTTGGCAGTTTTACCGGATATTCATCAATATAATCCGCTCTAATGAGATGTCCTTTAACAAGTTTATATGTTTCTTGAATAGACTTTGTTAACTCATTTTTATTCTCTATTTGTGTATATGTACAATACAATTTAGCATTAAAATCCTTATAATATATATTAAACCAACATGGCCCTGCCAGAGTATCAAAGAAAGTTGAATCTTTTTCATACATTGAGTACGTCGGAATCTTAAACTCAAATGGACATTCTTTTGGTTTATATAAATAATAATTCTTTTCCGGTAACATTACCTTTGGATACGTTCTTGGTTTAGGATTGTACACTTGTTCTTTGCAGGAACTCAATATGATTACAATAATAATTATAGAATAAAGAAATCCAAATAAATTCATACGCTAAATTGTAACTTTTACTTTCTCGATTCTTTTCTTGTTAACCTGTATAATTTTAAATTTGAGATTTTGAATGTGAATCTCCTGATCATGTTTAGGCATTTCATTTGTTTTTTCTAAAATCAGACCAGCAATAGAATCTGCCGATCCTCGAATTGCATCAAATGAATAAATGTCCAGGCCAAGTACTCTACACATATCATTAATTAAAGTTTTACCCTCAAATATGTAATTATGCTTGTCTAGGATAGTATAGTTTAAATCATGTAGATCATCAAACTCATCTTGAATTTCTCCTACAATTTGTTCCATTATGTCTTCTAAAGTAACTAAGCCACTTGTGCCTCCATATTCATCTACTACAATAGCCATGTGTACTTTCTTTACCTGAAAGTCATGAAGCAGGTCATGAATCTTTCTGTTCTCAGGGACATAAAACAAATTACTACGCATCAAGGACTGCCACTCAAAATCCTTATTCTGATGAAGATTAGGTACTAAGTCTTTGGCATACAATATGCCAGTCATATGATCCAAATCTTCCCTAAATACAGGCATACGTGAATAACCATTATTCTTAACCTGATTTACTATTGAATCAAAAGAATTATCAAAATCTAATGCAAAAATTTCTGTACGGGGACGCATTATTTGCTTGATATAAACATCATTGAATTTAATGATTCCTTTTAACATATCAATCTGCTTCTCAGATCCAAGTTCGTCGCTAACTGCAAGATCAATTGCTTTATCAAGATCTTGCTTGGAAGAAAGCGAACCGACAATTCTTCTTTCCAATAACTTTTTTTCTACCCGACTACTCATACTAACAAGTACAAAAGTCAAAGGAGATAAAATTAAATCAAGAAATCTTAATGGAACTGCGAGTGACATAGAGAGCTTGCGGTTATTAAGTTGTCCATATATTTTAGGCGTCACTTCGCCAAATAAAAGAATTATAAAGGTTGATCCAACAACTGCAATTAAAAAGTTTAAAAAATCGGATACACTTTCAATTGTCACTGTTGAAATATTAAAAGTGTTTATAATTTTTTGCGAAAAACCATAATATACTTCTATTGGAAATATGATGTCCAATAGATGTTCAAAAACCAATGCAATACCTATGTTTAATACCGTAATAATAATTAGTAAAAAGGCGAGAAGTCTTTTTGTGTGAGTTCTCATATAAAGTAGAATCTTGGCAGATTCATTCTCATTATCATCTCTTAATTCTTCAATATCAGATGGTGTTAATGAAAAGATTGCAATTTCAAAAGCAGAAATCAACCCCACTCCAAAAATAAGAATAGCAAGTAAAATAAAACTGTTAAATCCTCCTAGTCCGCCTGATGCGGTTGTTAAAAGTATTGTGAGTAATTGTTCCGAATAAGGATCAGCTGAATCCATGATAAGACGTTAAGATAATACGAATATTAGAATGGGAGGTCGTCTTCTTCAACGTTGCTGGTAAATTCATTAGACTGTGATGAATTTTCTTTATGATCCTGAAAGTTTTGCGGCACATTTCCAGAAGGACTTCCATGTTCTCTTTTTTCAAGAATCTTTAGCATATCAACGACAACTTCGGACACATAATGATCCTTTCCTTCTTTATCCTGCCACTTCCTGTGTGTGAGCTTACCTTCAAGATATACGAGCATTCCTTTTCGTAAGTTTTTCGCTTTTTCAGCCTGGGTTCTCCATAATACTATATCATGCCATTCAGTTGATTTTTGCCAATTTCCATTCTTGTCTTTATAGTTTTCATTGGTGGCAATACTAAAATTTGCTCTCAATGTCCCCCCTTCGGTAGATCTCAATTCTGGGTCTTTTCCCAAGTTTCCGATCAGCATTACTCTGTTTAACATATAGCTACTTGTTTTCTTAAAAATTAATATACTTCCTTACGATTCTTGGAAATGCAAAATTCTCAAAGTTTTTCAGACTTTGGATCAAATATCCGGAATTATTTTTCAAAATTAAAGGTTTTGCCACACTAATTTTATAAAAGTGAACCATAAGTTTTTGGTGTGTTAATAGATGTGTAAATCGTTTCTTTTCAGTAACTACTATTCCAGGTCTCCCTTTTATTTCTTTGCAAATTAATTCCTTTAACTGATCTTCTTCAAGATACTTCGGAGTTCTTGTTTCAAAAAGTAAGGGTTCATATAAGCCTTTCCAAATATCTTGACTTATTCTTTTCCTTATCAATCCTTTGCTTTTACTGTCTTTTACAATGACATAATGTAAATTTCGGTTTTTTAGTTTTGGTTTCGGTTTTTTTAAAGGCAACTCGTGTGTGATTTCATTCATAGCTGCAATACAAATTTTTCCAAAAGGGCATTTGTCACATTTTGGATATTTTGAAATACACACTTGTGCTCCAAGATCCATCATTGCCTGATTAAATAACGAAGATTTGCAATTTCCAAGACAATGATTTGCAATTTCTCGAATCGTTTTTTTACCATAAATGTTATTTACATCTATAGCTAATCCAAATACTCTTGTAATTATTCTTATTACATTTCCATCAATTGCAGCAATTGGATATTCAAAAGCAAACGAGGCAATAGCAGCTGAAGTATATTCCCCAATACCCGGCAATTGGATTAATTCATGTGGTGTGGCTGGAAATTTTGAACCAAATTCTTTTACAACTATTTGGGCAGTATTATGTAAATTTCTTGCTCGACTATAATAGCCCATCCCTTCCCATGCTTGTAATACAGAATCAATATTTGATTTTGCCAAAGACTGAATGTTAGGAAACTTTTGTAAAAATTTTTGATAATATGATTCTACATGCTTAGTACGGGTTTGTTGTAACATTATTTCAGAAATCCATATCTTATAAGGATCTTTTTCATATCTCCAGGATAATTTTCGTATATTCTGATCTGACCAATCTATGAGTAAGCTGGCAAAATTAAATTTAGATATCACCTGAAATAAATATTATGGAGTCTGATCCAATAAGTAAACAAGACTTGTCATTGCGGCTGATCCTAAGGCTAACTCCCGGGGATGAACAGCAGTTATTCGGTCCACTTCAGTATGATGAAAATCAAAATAGCGTTGTGAATCCGGACTCAATCCAAATAATATTCCTTTTTGTTCTTTTAAAGGTCCAATATCTGCTCCTGAACCACCTTTACTGATTTTAATATCATATGGTGTTAGTAATGAATTCCATCCTTCAAAAAACTTTGAATATCTTGTTAGTGTTGAAGTATCAACATCATAGGTTAATCCCTTCGGTGTAAATCCTCCTGCATCACTTTCAATTGCCGCATAGTGAAATTCCTTTTTATCTTTAGAAACTTTTGCATACGTTTTGCCACCTGATAATCCGTTCTCTTCATTCATAAATAAAACACAACGTATTGTTCTTCTTGGCTTATAATTTAATTTTTTCAACAGATAAAAAACTTCTATGGATTGAACACATCCTGCGCCATCATCATGTGCTCCTCCTCCAACATCCCATGAATCTAAATGTCCGCCAACCAAAATTATTTCATCTGGCTTTTCACTTCCTTTTATTTCTCCGATTACACTAAATGAATTTACAATTCCTCGATCTTCACAGTGGGTTTTGATCTGAAGTTTAATCTTGCTTTTTTTCAACAATTGTGAAAGGTAATCTGCGTCGTTCGTACTTACAGCTAAGGCGGGAATTTTTGCGATTCCATCATTAAAAATAGTAACTCCTGTATGAGGATTATCATCCATTCTTCCTGTCATCGATCGAACAATACATGCAACGGCTCCATATTTTGACGCCTCATTGGGCCCAAATACCCTCTGATCAACTGCTTCTCCGTAAGAATGAAAAGTTCTCAAGTTGCGATTATTCCATTTTCGGTTACAAAAAACAATTTTGCCCTTAATTTCAGTTGCTCTTTCTTTGATTTCCTCAAGACTTTGAACTTCTATGATCTCAGCAACGGTTCCCTTTTTTGTTGTAGCCCCTGATCCTCCAAGGCATAATACATTTAATATTTTTTTGCCTTTTATTTCGCTTCCTATAATTTTTACACTCTCTTTGCTTCCTCTATACCAATAGTTAACCTCACAGGCTTGATTCCAAACTGTATCGGACTGAAGGGTGTCTAATACAGTGTGGGTAAAATCTATTGCTTTAAAGCTTTGAGGACTGCCTGCTATTCGACCCCCAATATTCTCTGAAAGATGATACAGCCAGCGGTATGACATCTGATTCTCTAAAGCGACTTCAAAAACGCTTTTTATAAAGAAAGCCTTCGTGTCTTCTTCCTGTGATTTCAGCTCTATTACTGGTATTCTCATGAATAGTATTAGTAACAATAATATCCTGCAGCTATTTTTTCCCCTCATTACTTCAATTATACAATGACAAAATTAGTTACTTTCGCCTCTTTTAGAGTCTATATATTTGAATAGTTTTATAAGTATTCTACTTTCGAAGGTATTCTACAATAAAGTTGCCCTAGAATCAATGAGTGATGAAGATCTCGTCGTGAGCTATCTTGATTCTCAAGATGATAAATATTTTTCAATTATTTATCAAAGATACTCTGGTAAAGTTTATGGCAAATGTTTGAGTTTTTTTAAAAATGACGCAGAAGCCTTAGATGCTGTTCAGGATGTTTTTATTAAACTATTAGTAAATATAGGAAGTTTTAAAGAAAAATCAAAATTCTCAACCTGGGTTTATGCTGTTACTTATAATTACTGTATAGATGTTATTAGAAAAAACAAAAACTTACCGGTTACTGACTTTGACGTAAAGAATGAAAATTTAGACTTTGTTGATGAAGTAGATGATCATTGGATTACGCAAATCGACAGCAATACGATTGAAAAAGTAATGGATATGATGAATGAAGGTGACAAGGCTATATTACTAATGAAATACATGGATGAGCTTTCAATTAAAGATATAAGTGGAATAATTAATAAAACTGAAAGTGCTGTTAAAATGCAATTGAAACGTGCGAAATCTAGATTTAAACTCATTTTTTCTAAATTAGAAAATGCCTTTTAAATGGAAAACAATTTTAAAAAATTACATCAGGAAAGAATTTCGAGCTTCGAAAAAAATAAATCCGGCAGAATTGAATCGAATATTCAAGGGAATATTTCTTTTTTCAAACTCATCGGTAACTTTTTCGAATTGTTTTTGCCAAATCAGGTAAAAACGCTCAGTAAATTTTTTGAGAGCGACAATACTACCTTAAGGCCCATAGATGATCAAAAAAAACCTGATCGTTTTCCACAATAATAAACCCCATTTAAATATGATTAATATTGATAATTTAAGACAAATCCTGGATGGATTTATAGGTGTAATCCCCAGAATAGTTGGTGCCTTAATAATATTTATTATAGGTTTCATCATTGCTAAAATTGTAAGAAGATTAGTTCTTGAAACTCTTAAAAAACTTCAAATTGACAGATTTGCAGATATTATCAATAATTCAGATTTTCTGGCCAATTCCAAATTCAAAGTTTTTCCAAGTCTTATTCTTTCTTCGATTATTTATTATTTCATGTTGCTAATCTTTTTGGTAGCAGCAACTGATATTTTGGGAATTCAAGCTTTATCTAGTCTTATTTCAGATATTATCAATTGGATTCCAAATCTTGTTACGGCTCTTGCAATTCTCATGATCGGATTTATACTTGCTGACTCCCTGAAAAAGACGGTCGTTTCCACATGTAAAAATCTAGGTATTCCATCTGCTTCATTCATTGGAGATGCTTTGTTTTACTTTATTCTCATAAACGTAGTAATTAGTGCACTAGGGCAAGCAAAAGTAAACACACAATTCATTGGAACGAATATATCAATTTTAATTGCTGGCTTATCATTAGCTTTTGCAATCGGTTATGGTCTTGCCTCCAAAGATGTAGTCGCTAATTTTCTTGTGTCCTTTTACAGCAAAGAAAAGATCAAGGTTGGTCAAAAAGTTAGAATTGATGACAGTGAAGGAACTATAATTGACTTGGATAAAACTTCATTAACACTTGATTGTAATGATAGAACTGTAGTTATACCCCTCAATAAGTTAGCCAAAGGAAAAATTGAAATTTTTAACAAACAATAAATATTTTATTTTATGAAAAAAAAATTGCTTCACTTATTTCTATTATTAAACCTTGTGATCATTAATGCACAAGACAATTCTGCTGCTCAAGAAGCAGAAAGAAAAAAAGCTATGGAAGCTGCTCTAAAAACAGAAGACAATGCTTCTGGATGGACAACTAAAGGAGGTATTGGTCTTGACTTAGGCCAACTAGCAAATATCAATCCTTATATTGGAGGAGGTTCCAACAGATTGGGTTTTGGAGGTGCAATAGCTTACAAGGCAAATTACAAGAAAAATCTTCTTTCCTGGAACAATGACGTCAATGTCAATCTTTCAACACAAAGAATTGGAAACGGAGCCCTTGCAGTGGGTTCTAAAGACAAGGTTCCATTTGAAAAAGCACTAGACCTTTTTACCATTAGCTCTAACTGCGCTTACAAAATAAAAGATGGTTCACCTTGGGCTTATTCTGCTGACTTATTTTTCCTTTCGCAATTGTTAGGTTCTTATCAAGACTCTGCTAACAAAAAAATCTATCTGAAGGAAGTTAATACCGCTCCATTTAACACAAACATTGTTTCTAAATTATTTTCTCCTGCCAACATCACTTTTGCATTGGGTTTAAAATACCAAAAGAAAGACAATTGGTATGCTTTCATTTCTCCGGTTGCTTTAAAGGCAATTGTGGTTGCAGATCAGGATATTGCCAACCTTGGTTATCACGGCACTGAAAAGAATGACGATGGAACTTATAAACAATCAAGAATTGGTGTTGGAGCTTTAGGACGCGCAGGTTATAGTGCGAAGTTATGGAATAGAGTTAACTTTGGTTCAGAAATGTTATTGTTTTCCGATTATATTGATAATCCACAAAACATTGATGTTACCTGGTTAAACAATATCGGTCTTGAAATTGTAAAAGGGTTAAATTTAAATTTTAGAGTAGATGCATTCTATGACGATAATAAAATAAACAATGTATCTGACAGAGATGCGATTGGTGGAATTTCCGGACAAGGAAAGCGAACCAATTGGATTCAACAATTATTATTAGTATACAACAGAAATTTCTAGTTCTTTTTAGAAACTATAAATCGTAAAAGGGTTTGTCAAAGGCGACAGGCCCTTTTTTTTTAACCAATATTTCTAAATTGATTAAGGATTAGTTAATGATTCTGACATCAGTTATATAAGTCAGATCTTTTTTAATAATTCGTCTGCCTCTTTATAATTCGGATAAATTCTTAACGCTTCCTTGAGATCTTCTCGTGCTTTTACCTGTCTTCCAGATTGAATAAAACATCTCGCTCTAAAATAATAACTCGACGCTTCTTCTTTGTTGAGCTCTATTGCTTTATCAAGATATTGTATAGCTTGAAAACATGAGTCCATTTCTTGGTACATTAATCCAAGATTGTAATAACTTAATTCATAGTTAGGGCTTTTAATAATATTTTTCTTATAAGCCTCGATTGCTAAATTTTTATTTCCTAATGATTGAAGAGCATAAGCATAATTGTGCAAGGTTTCTATATTGTTAGAATCTAGTCTTATTGCATTTCTGTAATAATCTAATGCTCTTTTGTTTTTCATTGACATCATGATGTCTCCCAATTGAATCCAACCTTCGACATACTCTGGATTTAAATCTACGGTTTTTTGATAACACTTTATTGCCCTTCCAGTATCTCCTTGCTCATAGAATACATGTCCTGCAATATAATTAGCTTCTGCATTTTGTGGATCGATTGAAAAAATAAAATCCAAAGTTGCCATTGCATTTAAATGTTTGTTAAGTATTAATTGCACTCTTGATTTTTTAAGTAATACTATAACGTCATTTGGAAATCTATCCATTGCGGAATCAATTATTGCTTCTGCCTTCTTAGACTCTATTGCTAAAATATAAGCGTCACTTAATGATAAATAATAGTTTGCATGTCCCGGATTTAATTCCAAAGCTTTTTCTAGCATTATGATACCGGAATCTACCTGTTCATTTTGAATAAGATAAATTCCTTTATTATAATGTAAGCTGTCGGAATCGGGAAACTTCTTCAGCAATTCATCAAAGTAAGGAATACTATCAGAAAGCTGGACTAAGGTCTCAGGGCTAGGTGTTTCTTTATTCTTACAACTTACTATAAGAATTATTAATAAAAATATTCCTCTCATTCTACAAACATAGTAATTTTATTCGAATTCAAAATTTTGATGTAGATGCAATGTGAGTTAATTATATCTCGACTTCACTTTTTACATCCAAGGGATTCAGGCTCAAAGTTTTATTATATATAATTCGGGCTTAAAATGTTTATGCTGACTATTTATAATATTATTTAGTTTTTAATTTTTATTATTTTCTATTCAATAAAAAAGCCCGTGTAAAACTACACAGGCTTTTTAAATTATTTATTTGTCAATCTATTAAGGCTTCTTTAGCTTGTTTGCAAAGTCACCACCTTTGACCATTGATATTTTATCAAGACTAACATGTTTTCTAAAAGCGGAATTTATTTGATCCGCTGTTAAAGATTCCATTCTCTTCTCTAATTCTAATGTGAAGTTCATATTTCGATTGAGATAACTCATGTTATTTAACATTCCACTTAAGCTATTGTCTTGTGAACGAGTAACTTTTCTAGATTGAAGAAGACCGGATTTTGCATCCTTAATTTCCTGCTCTGTGAAACCGTCTTTAAGCAACTTGCTAATTTCATCTTTAAATGCATCGATAAGTTTATCTCTGTTTTCAGGAGCATAAATTGCATAGGCCATAAATCCACCAGACTTATCTAATGATTCGCAGAAAAACTGTGAACCAACACCGTAACTTAGTCCTTCTTTTTGTCTGATTCTGGTAGCTAATCTGCTGTTTAAGAATCCACCTCCAAGAATATAATTTCCGAGCACCATGGCTGCGTAATCCGGATCATCATCTTTAATCTCAAGATTGCATCCAGCCAAGAACATTGCATTCGCTTTATCAGGAGTTTCTATATTGATATCTTTTGCTTCAACTGGAACGTATTTATCAACAATTCTGCTGAATTTAGCTTTTGAATTCCAGTTTCCAAGTTCTCTTTCAAGCTGCGTTTTAATTTGATCTTCATCAAAATCTCCAACAATACTTATGGTTGCATTATTCGTACCGTAAAACTCTTTATGGAAGTTTTTAATCTCATCCAATTTAACAGCTTTGATTTCAACAATGTCTTCATCCATATTATTTACATATCTAACATCTCCTTTTGGAAACGGGTTAAGATGTTTTGTAATCGCATTGCTTACCAATGCTTGAGGATCGGATTTTTGCTCTTCAATACCTGCAAGTTGTTCATTGCGTAATTCTTCCAATTCTTTATCTGGAAACGATGGGTTCTTTAGTATATCTTGTAATAAGCTCATAACTGCCGGAAGGTTTTCACGAGTTGTCTGAATGCTCGCAGAAACATTGGCACCGCTTCCAAATACATTTACTCTTGCTTTTAATTTATCAAATTCATCTTTTATCTGTTGTCTGGTTTTTGTCGTTGTGCCTTTATTCAATAATGATGAAGTAAACTGACTTACTGTTCCTTTTCCTACAAGAGATTTCTCATCTCCCATCCTCATTGTCAAATTCACATTCACAACATTCGCTTTCGTCAATTTTGGTAAGAAGGCATACTTCATTCCATTTTTAAATTGTCCTTTATGTGTTCTGCTTTCAATATTCATTGGAGATGGATCAAAATCTTCACCTTGTGCTTTTGGTGGATCTCCTTTGTAATCTTTAGTAAGCATTGCAATATCCGGCGCTGTAGGAATTTCTGCTCTTTGCGGCTTGTCCTCCGGAATAAATTTTCCGATGGTTCTATTGGAAGGTTTAAAATAGGTTGCAGCTACTCTGTTTACATCTTCAGCTGTTACTTTTCTAATGTAATCTCTATAAATAAATAAGAGTCTCCAATCTCCCATTCCGATATATTCACTTATGCTTCTACCAATAGATTCTGTATTGCTAAAGAATAAATCAAAATCCTTTAACCATTTTGTTTTAGCTCTTTCAACATCTTCTTTGGAAGCTGGATTAGAACTTATATTGTCAAGTGTTGACAACAAAGTATTTTTAGCATCATCAAGATTATTTTCTTTTCTAACCTGAGTTGCAAAATACACAAATCCCGGTTCATTAAGATTCGCGCACCATCCAAATTGACTACTCGCTTTTTTAGTCTCAATTAACGCTTTATAAAGTCTTCCGGATGGTTCGTCAGTTAATATTTCAGTGAGTATGTCAGCTGCTGCACAATCAGGATGCGATCCTGGAGGAATATGATACATACATGAAGCAACTTGAACATCACCAACTCTTTTTAAGATTACTTCTCTTTCACCATCTTGCGTTGGTTCTTCAGTATAAGTTCTTATTAATTCTCGAGTTGGCTTTGGAATTTTTCCAAAGTATTCTGTTATTAATTGTACTGCAACTTTTTCATCAACCTTTCCTGATACCATTAAGACAGCATTGTCCGGTTGATAATATTTTCTATAAAATGCCTGTAATCTTTCAATTGGAACTTTTTCAATATCTGATCTTGCACCGATAGTTGTTTTTCCATAATTATGCCACAGATAAGCAGTAGCCATGACTCTCTCCATAAGAATTCCCTGGGGATCGTTTTCACCACTTTCAAATTCATTACGAACGACCGTCATTTCTTTATCAAGGTCCTTCTTAGCTATGTAGGAGTTAATCATTCTATCTGATTCTAGGTCTAAGGCCCATTTAAGATTTACCATCTTATCATCAGCGGAAAATGTTTCAAAATAATTAGTTCTGTCATACCAGGTTGTTCCATTCGGTCTTGCTCCATGGCTTGTCAATTCATTCGGAATATCTGGGTGATTAGGTGTTCCTTTGAAAACCAGATGTTCAAGTAAATGTGCCATACCGGTTTCCCCATATCCTTCATGTCTTGAGCCAACCAGATAGGTAATGTTTACAGTAATTGTCTGCTTTGAGTTGTCTGGGTATACTAAAAATCTAAACCCGTTTGGAAGACTATACTCAGTAATGCCTTCAACACTTGTAAGCTTTGTGGCTACAATATTTGAAGAACTGCCGGTTGCAGTTACGCTACTGTTAGAATCGCTTGTGTTTTCAACTTTCATTGCCTTTTGTGGTTCAGGACTAACTTTCACTTTTTTGTGTTTTTGAGCCGACACGGAGAATAGTACACCAGTCAGCAGAATTAATAGAATACTTTTCTTCATAAATTAAAGGAATTTATTGTTTAATAATGCAAATATACGAAGTGTTTCGTAGTTAAAATAATTTTTCTATACTCATTCCAAATAATGCGAAATCATAGTACGAGGGATCATCAGGTCTAATCCTTCGACAATTGTCGCTTAACTCAACAACTGCTTTCCAATCTAATGAACTTCTCTTTAATAATCCAAGACTTCTCGCAGATCGCTCTACATGAACGTCTAAAGGTATCATAAGTTGTGACATCTTTATATTTTTCCACAAGCCAAAATCGACTCCTTTATTGTCCTTCCTCACCATCCATCGCAGAAACATAACCAACCGCTTACATCGGGAACCGGAAGAAGGTTTTGATACATGTTTTAAGGTTCTGGCGGGAACGTTTTCCAGATTAAAAAACCTTTGATGGAACTGATTGAATGCCATCTCAAAATAGGGAGTCTCTCCTCCTGTAGAAGTTAATACAAAAGCATCTTCCAGGCTGTTATTATGAATGTAATAGTTCTGGAAAAATTCCAGAAAGTATAGTGTGTCGGTATATTGAAATGTTCGGTGCACGAACTTCTCAAAGTTCTTTCGATCACTTTCTTGATGATGCACTACAAAATCGTGTGGAGAATTATCCATAAGTTGCATCAGTCTTCTTCCATTCTGAATGATGCTTTTTCTGTTCCCCCAGGCTATAGTTGCAGTCCAAAATGCTGAAATCTCAATGTCTTGTCTTTTTGAAAATGAATGTGGGATGCTAATAGGGTCAGTTTCAATAAAATTTTTATTATTGTATTTTTTGGCGTAGAATTCAAGAGTTTGTTGAATTGATGAGACCATATTAGATCAACTTTAGATCAAGCTATTTTTCTCTCAAAGATGATTTTATTTTTAAAATTATTCTTTATTGATTTAATAATATTAAAAAATGACTTTTTATAAATTAGATATTGACGTAATAATTAAATAATAAATTATAACCTTCTTAGAGTTACATTTAATTTTATTCTATAAAACAATTTTTATGTTAAAATATTTAATTCATTATAGATCTTAATAATATTTATATCATCCTTGATGAAATATCATATCTTCTTCTAAAAAATGAATTAACTTTGTACTATGAAAAATATTGGAAAATTATCATTCTTTGTGGTTATTCTTTGTCTTGTTGCTGCAAGCTTTACTTTCTTCTCTTATTCCGATAAATCCAATAATATTGTTGAGTCTATCCCGCAAAAAATAATAGGTATAAAATTATTCTCTAAGATGGAATTCGCAGGAGAAGAAGTTCCTGTAAAAAATCCTGATGTTGCAGAAAGATTAGAAAGAGAGCTGATAATAAACACCTATCAACATACATCTACCCTATTGCATCTAAAACTGGCGAATCGTTATCTTCCAACAGTAGAAAAAGTTTTTCGTGAGGAAGGTGTTCCTGATGATCTAAAATATCTTGCTGTTGCAGAAAGTTCTCTAAGAAATGCCGTTTCTTCTGCAGGAGCCAAAGGCATATGGCAATTTCGAGATGCTGCTGCCAAGGACTTTGGACTGTTAGTAAGTGAATATGTTGATGAAAGAAATCATTTTGAAAAATCAACCCGGGCTGCATGCAAGTACTTGAAACAACTAAAAGAAAGATTCGGTACCTGGTCTCTTGCTTGTGCTGCTTATAATATGGGGCCCACAGCATTAGCGACTTCACTCAAAGAGCAAGAAGAGAACTCATACTATGATCTCAATCTTAATGATGAAACGAACCGATACTTGTTTAGAATAATTGCGATTAAGGAGATCATGAAGAATCCTGATCGATTTGGATATTTTCTTAGTGATTCTGACTATTATATAACGCATAGCAAAAGCAGGGAACTAAAAATCGACACTTCTATTTCCAATCTCTCGAGATTTGCACACAGTCAGGGTATAACCTACAGACTATTAAAAGTCTATAACCCGTGGTTGTTGAAAAGTTCCTTACCTAATAGCTCGCGACAAACTTTTATTTTTAGAATTCCTGAGGAATAATTTTAAGTTTCAGTCTTCATTTAATACTTTTGAACCTTAGGATTTTATATGGGTTTGATAGACACAATTTGGGCTCAATATCTGAAGATAGCCAAGTCTGAAATTGAAGATTTCAAGATTGATCCATTGAATTCACAATGGAATCAATTATACACCATATTGGATATTGCTTCTGAAACTGAATGGGGCAAAAAATTTAAATTTTCCTCAATTTCCTCTATTGAGAACTACATCCAATCTGTTCCTATTCATGAATATGATGATATTAAGTCAGATATTCAAAGAATGATGAAAGGTGAGGAGTCTGTATTATGGCCTGGCAAAGTTTCATATTTTGCAAAATCTTCCGGCACGACTTCTGACAAAAGCAAATTTATCCCAATCACAAAAGAGAATCATAAGTATTGCCACACAAAAGGGGGTCTAAGGTTGACATCTGTAATTTATAGTGAGATACCAAAGCCAGGTATATTGGATGGGAAAACTATAGTTCTTACTGGATCAACAAGAAATGATCTTCCTGATTTTCCCAATGTAGTTGTAGGTGATGTTTCTGCAGTCATTTATCGGAATCTAACTTCAATCTTAAAATCATTTTTTGTACCAGATGAAGAATCAAATCTTTTAGAAGATTCTGAAACTAAACTCGATGTAATTGCTCAAAAGTGTTGTGGTGAAGATGTAAGAATGTTAGCAGGATCTCCAACCTGGATGCTTCTTCTTTGTAAGAAAATATTAATGCTTACCGGAAAACAAAATATGCTTGAGGTGTGGCCAAACTTTAAGATTCTGGTTCATGGAGCAGTTAGTTTTGTGCCATATAGAAAAAACTTTATGGAGTTATTTCCCAGTGAAAAAGTATTTTTTTGGGAAACTTACAACGCATCTGAAGGATACTTTGCTGTACAGGATAAAGCACACTCTGAGGAAATGCTATTATTACTTGATGTAGGGATTTTTTATGAATTTATATTGCCGGATCAATTGCATCTTTCCCAACCTCAAACATGTACAATAAAAGATGTTGAACTTGGTAAAAATTATGGCCTTGTCATAACTTCCAATTCCGGATTATATCGCTACATTGTTGGTGATACTATTCAATTTACAAGTCTTTCTCCTCATAGAATAAAAATAACAGGAAGAATCAAGCAATTTATAAATGTTTTTGGTGAAGAACTCATGGTTTCCAATACAGATGAAGCGATTCAAAAAACCTGCGAACATTTCAATGTTAAAGTCAAAGATTATACTGTCGCTCCAGTCTTTCACCCTGATTCTAAATCTCAAGGTGCTCATGAATGGTTAATCGAATTTGAAAACACTCCTCCTGATTCTAATTTGTTTGCCATACATCTGGATAAGGCACTTCAATCCTTGAATTCTGATTATGAAGCCAAGCGGTTTAAAAATCTAGCTATGGAAATGCTGATTCTTCATGTTGCAAAACAAGGCTGTTTTGCTAACTGGATGAAAGCAACCGGTAGAATAGGCGCTCAAAAGAAGGTCCCAAGGCTCTCTAGTCAACGTGTATACTTAGAAGAAATCTTAACTTTTAATCAATAATTTCCACGTTTTTACTACTTGCGAATCTAGCAATCTTGCCTGTTGAATAAATCAACAAAAAAATATAATTTTTTTCAAATTTACTTTACTAGGTAAAAAGCTCAATGATTTCACGTAAAATATTGACAAACAAGTATTTACACATAATTATAATATTTAATATAATTATATTTAAACTTTTCATAACTCCTTGATATAAAAAAAATTATGCAAGACATACATATTATATAAATATTATATATAAATTTGTCTCAGCTAAAAACAAAGCAATTATGGAAGGTTGGAAAAAAATAATGACCATCAAAGACAACTATCTGGCCGAATTAAAAAGAGTTTTTCTTAGCAAAAACGGAATTGATGCTATGCTAATGAGCAAAAGTCAAGAGTCCATAAAGTTTTCCTTGAATGGGATTGATCTCTACGTAAGAGAAGGGCAATTTGAAATTGCCTCTATTCTTCTATTTGAAAACGAGGAAGATTAATTCAGGTCCTCCTTATTTTGGAAAGTCCAAAACCTCGTTCTTATTATATATCCATACCAACATGGCTATAAATAGGAATAAAACGATTAAAAAAAACACAAAACAACGTCCTTTACTTCCCGGATTGAATTCACGTATTTCCATTGATTTCAAATATCCTGCAAATTAAGGAGTTTTCTACGTCTTTGCCAAAAATTTCACATCTTCATTTATCTGTTATCTTGGCTCCTTATTTGAAATAATCTAGATTTGAAATCTATCATAATATTTTCCTCCAAGTCTTCCTCTGTTCTGCGCAAACATCCCTGGATATTTAGCGGTGCCTTAAAACTAAAGCCGGATAATCTTGAAGAGGGTGAACTTGTACAGGTCGAAAACGATAAAGCTCAGGTTCTCGGATTCGGACATTACCAGAATAATAATATTGCGATCAAATTATTAGGCTTTTCTCCAGATGTTTATTCAGACAACTTTTGGAATGATGCCCTTCAAAAAGCTTATGATATAAGGAAATCATTCAATCTCTCAGATTCAAAAGATACAGATGCTTACAGACTTGTTCACGGAGAAGGGGATAATCTGCCGGGACTTATTATTGACATTTATGGTAAGACAGCAGTAATTCAATGTCATAGCGTAGGGATGTACAATAACATAAAAACAATTGCAGACATATTACTTAAGATTTATAATGGAAAAATCAATAATGTTTTCATTAAAAGTAAGGATACGCTTTCTGGTAATTCTGACCACAACTCTGAAAATAAATTTCTTTTTGGTGGATTTGAAACGGTACTTATTAAAGAAAACAATTTACAATTTGAAATCAATCTCATAGAAAGTCAAAAAACAGGTTTCTTTCTCGACCAAAGAGATAACAGAAAGTTACTAATGCAATATGCAAAGGATAAAAATGTTCTCAACACTTTCTGTTACACGGGTGGCTTTAGTTTGTATGCATTAACTGCTCAAGCGCAACAAGTTGATTCAATTGATAGTTCCAAAACCGCAATTGCACAACTCAATAAGAATATAGAAATCAATTTTCCCAATTGCAATAATCACAATTCAATTTGCGAAGATGCAATTCATTATTTGAACACCATGCCTTCTGATCAATACGATTTAATCATTCTTGATCCACCTGCATTTGCCAAAAACATTTCCAAAAGACACAATGCGATACAGGCTTACAAAAGAATCAACATTAACGCTCTCAAAAAAATTAAGTCCGGGGGAATATTATTTACCTTTTCTTGTTCTCAGGTTGTAACTGAAGAATTATTCTACCACACCATCATCTCAGCAGGAATAGAATCTGGAAGAAAAATTCAAATCCTACACAAACTCCATCAAGGACCAGATCATCCTGTTAATCTCTTTCATCCTGAAGGAGCATATTTAAAAGGTATGGTTTTAAGAGTAGAGTAATTAAATCTCGGTTTAACTTCAACTTAAGTCGCAGCTACTCCAAGCCCCTGGCTTGAATCCATTTCATCTTATGTGTAAAATATCATTCTACAAATTATTAGAGCATCAGAGCATTAAAGCTTCAGAGCTCTAACAACTTTATAGCTTTAAATCTTCAGAGCTTTAAAACCTATAACTTAGCTTAAGTCGAAGCGACATCAAGTCTTTTACTTGAAGCTTACTTTTGTTAAATGGTTGAATCTGTTCTATAAACTTTATTAATTATAATCACTTGTAATCATTATAATAAATAAAAAAATTAAACCCAGGATCCATGGTCCAACACTTATTATGAGTCCGAGTTTGTAATTCATTTTAATCAAAGAAAAGTAAAATCCCATCACTCCTAAACCTAAAAATAAAATAGCAAATACTGCTGTTGCACCAGGTGAATATTTACTATCTTCTAGAACATGTATCACATTAAGAAATGCCTTAATTCCTAAGTAAACATTAATGATGGAGATGATCCAAATAATATACTTCATTTTAAAATATCATTTCGCCAGAAACCAATTAAAGAGAATTACAATTAATTTTAAACCTAATTAAAGTTTATATAATTCCTCAAATTGAGCATGTCCTAATCTTAGTTGAAATTCTAAGGGTTACGCTGGACAAAGGTTGCAATTTTTTCTTTCAATTTGTATAAATTTTTATAGTTGTCAACTTTTCTTGTTTTTTGTTCAATGATTAATAAA
>JABFRV010000043.1 GCA_013140975.1 Saprospiraceae bacterium | reverse complement strand
AAGTCATACTTTCCTTTTTTCATTGTGTATTTATCATTCTGACTTCACAGGTTTTCAACAACGTGTTTTCAACAAAATCTTTTACACACCGTTGTAATTAGTACATTTTCAAATTTTTATATGTGAATAACTTGTGTAAAATATTAATCCTGTAAGTAATTAACAAATTCACAGTGATATTATTAATTGGATATTTTTAAATATTCTTTTTTAATTGTAATAATGGTGTAAGAAAAGAGGAATTAGTTTTTTCAATTTGATTTTAGACATTTGTCGGGTAATGGAGAATAAAAAACATCAGATTTTAAAATTATGGCTTTGGACTGGAGTTGTGATGGTCTTGGTTCAATTTTTACTGGGAAGCGTAACCAGATTAACGGGAAGCGGCTTATCGATCACTGAATGGAATGTTGTTTCTGGTGTAATATATCCTTTCAATGATGAGATGTGGAACAAAGAATTTGATTTATACAAAGCCAAACCACAATATAGCAAGCTTACGTATGGGATGAGTCTTGCAGAATTTAAATTTATTTATTTCTGGGAATATTTTCACAGACTATGGGCAAGATTTATTGCTTTCGTTTTTTTCATTCCGTTTATTTATTTTGTTGTTAAAAAAATGATTCCCAAAAAAATGATTTTGCAATTTGGGATTGTTGTTTTGCTAGGTGCAGTTGAAGGTTTTATGGGATGGATTATGGTTCAAAGTGGATTAAAAGACAGACCATGGGTGAATGCATATAAACTTAGTTTTCATCTCTGTTTTGCAACCCTTATTATTGGGTTTTTATATTGGATATTATGGAATTACAATGAGAAAGAAATTGAGCGAAGGAAAGTTAATTTCAATTTGGCTTTCTTAGTATGTGTGATGATATTTATCCAAATCTTTCTAGGAGGAGTGATGAGTGGTATGCGGGCGGGATTGGTTGCACCAACCTGGCCTGATATTAATGGAAAACTTATTCCACTTGAAGTGAACTTACTTTTTTCTGAATCAGATAATCTCTTTCATAATTATGAGCAAAATCATATAAGTGGAATTATCATTCAGTTCTTTCATAGAATGTGGGCATATATTATATTTATTACTATAGTCTTAATTAGTTTTAATCATTATAAAAAGAAAGATTTAAGCCATTTTAATAAATCTATCAAACTCGTCGGATTATTGCTTTTTCAAATGATTTTAGGAATATTTACAGTTATTCAGTGTAAAGGAAGTATTCCGGTTTGGTTAGGAGTTTCACATCAGATTACAGGAATTATAGTCTTCTTAGTAAGTCTCAATTACTGGTTTGGTTTTTTTAGAAGCAGATACAAAATTGACGAGTTAAATACTGAGACCTCGTTGATTTAATTATTTGATTACATTTGTCAATAAATATGTAATAGTAGATGGCTTTTGAGATTAAAACAGAAGGAAAGTTTAAATACTTAGAATCAAGAGAGGATGGTCCGGTGATAATGCTGTTACATGGTCTTTTTGGTGCTTTGAGTAATTTTTCCGGTATTATAAATCACTTTGGACCTAAATATAGGGTAATTGTCCCTCTTTTACCCATTTATGAGCTGCCAATTCATCTCGTTTCACTAGATGGATTAGTTAAGCACATTCGAGATTTCGTACAAGAAAAAAAGTTGACTAAGATTAATATTTTAGGAAACTCACTCGGGGGACATGTGGCATTGCTTTTTGTCTTAGATCAGCAGGAAAAGATTAACTCTATGTGTATTACCGGGAGTTCAGGACTTTTTGAATCCGCCATGGGTAGTAGTTTTCCAAAAAGAGGCGATTATGAGTATATAAAAAACAAAACACAGGAGACTTTTTACGATCCCGCAGTAGCTTCTAAAGAATTGGTCGATGAGGTATATCAGATAACAACAGACAGACTGAAAGCGATTCGAATCATAGCAACTGCTAAATCTGCAATCAGGCATAATTTAGCGGATAAGTTGGATAGAATTAAAGTTCCTACCCTTATCATTTGGGGAAAAAATGATGGTGTTACCCCACCATTTGTTGGTGAGAAATTTAATGAACTAATAAAAGGCTCTGAAATATACTTTCTGGAAAAGTGTGGACATGCGCCGATGATGGAAAAACCCGATGAATTCAATAGAATTCTTGAGAATTTTCTAGATAAGCATCCCACATAGTATTTTAAATATCGGGCAGCATTTCAACAACTTAAAGGATCTATATTCATGGATGCCATGCCATACATGCATGTAAACGATATCATTCAAGGATGTCTGGCTGGAGACACCTCCTGCCAGAAACAATTATTTGACCGACTTTCGGGCAAGATGATGGGTGTTTGCATGAGGTATTCCAGAGATAAAATGGAGGCAGAGGATCTTTTGCAAGAGTGTTTTATAAAAGTATACTTGAATCTAGCAACATATAAAAATGATGGTCCTTTCGAACTATGGGTAAGAAGAATTATAATTAATACTTCTATCAAAAGATATCATAAGATGAGTTATCAGAATGAAAGCCCATCGAGTGACTTCTTACCTGAAAGACAGACCAGTGCTTCAGCACATGATGGAATTCTCTACGAGGAGCTTTTAGGTCTGGTTAACGAACTTCCTGATGGATATCGGGTGGTTTTTAATCTGTATGCAATAGAAGGTTTTTCTCACAAGGAAATTGGAGAATTATTGAATATTAAAGAAGCAACTTCAAGATCACAGCTTGTGAAAGCAAGAATGGTATTACAAGAAAAAATTACTAAGAGTCAAAAAATAGTGATATGAATCAAAGGCAAGAACACAAGTTAGATAAGCTTTTTAGAAAAAAGCTTGAGGATCTGGATCTGGGCAGACAAGATCATTTATGGAAAGGAATAGAGGATCAATTGAAAAAGAATAAAAGGTCAGGTAGACTAATCGGCTTTGCTTGGTTTACAGGGGTTTTATTGACTTTTGCAGTGGTTGGATTTGGAATTGCTATGCTATTCAAGCATAATTCTAATTCATTAATGGAGAAAAATCAAAATACCGCACTTGCAAGCCAAAGAAATACAGTTGCGGAAAGTTCAACGATTATTGATTCAGGCCTTAATAATGCAAGTTCAATAAGCAAAGAGCAAGAAGGTAGAAATGAATTTACTAACGGTAATATTTCAAAAGATGCTCTGGTTTCCAATATAAACACAGAAGGATTAATCAATAAAATAAATTCAAAAAACGCTGATAATCAAAAGATTATAAATAAAGTTGGAATATTTTCAAACACAAGAAAAAACATTAAAAATCGCTCCTCAGAAAAGCTTAATAGCTCAAATAGCATTCATAATGAAGATATAGCTAATTTTCCTCAAAGCAATTTTAAAGAATACGAATCCAATAACGTAGAGAGTAAATTAACTCAGAATGCCATTATTGCGCCTCAAGCAAATAACCTGCCTTTAACAAGTGTTACTGATAAAAACACTTTGTCCGATTCTAAATTCAACAATCAAGAGAAAATTGAAGAATTTTCTATGCTAAATAGCTCCCGTGAAAAGGCAGGTATCCAAAAAATGAGCAAATCGAAAATAAGACTTAATACTGAAATTAATGATTTTTGCTTTGCCAGGAACCTGACTCCACTTCAACACTTTGATATTGATATTTATTATGCTCCTGAAATTTCAAATCGTACAATTACAGCTAAATCCGAATCCGCCACTTCTTATGCTCAAAAACGAGCGGGTGCAGAGTCCTTTGCAGGGGCTTCTTCATTCGGTCTTAGGCTTTCTTATGTTACGAAGAATGGTCTTGCCTTAAGAACCGGAATAAATTATGGAAGCATTTCCGAAAGGTTTGAATATTTTGCTGGCTCTAGAATTGAAACAATTATTAATAAAGACAGACTTGGAAACCCTATTGATACTGTTTATAAGTCCGTTGATATAATTAATGAAAGGAAAAATACTTACAAGTTCTTAGACATTCCTATAATGGTAGGGTATGAATTGGATATTTCTGATTTTGTATTCTCGTTTAATACAGGAATTGGAGTGAATTTGATGACCAAATATTATGGGCAGGTCTATTCCGATGACTTAATGAAGTTAATTGACTTAAACCAAAAAGTTAATGAATCAGATAATAGCTTCCTATTCCGTCGAGATATTGGACTTAGCCTACTTGCAAGCTTTGGTCTGAACTATAAGCTGAATGGTAAATTTTTATTAATTGCTGAACCTAACCTAAGATATTATTTAAGTCCAATAACTTCTAGCGTTAATCCTATTGATCAGAGGTATCTTCAATTAGGCATCTCAATTGGTTTGCGCTATAGGTTTTATTAAGAAATAAATTAAAGTGCACCTCATAAAGGCTCAGTCTAATAGCTGAGCCTTTTTCGTTTCACGTGGAACCAGAACACCCCCCTTAAAATAAGGAAGGTTTAAATTGCTGATAATATCAGGATTAGTGTAATCCAAAGAGACTTGCCAAAAAAGTTGATTGAATTGAAATAACATATTATAAATTTGTTTCACGTGGAACTTAAGAATTTTGAAGAAGCTTAAAATATTAAGAGAATTAAAGAGGTTTGGCCAGAAGGGCGAGAAAACCGGCTGGACATATATTGAGATAGAAAATGAACTTTCAGAACAACTCATACCTAAAAGAAAAACATCATATCGTGTATTATTGGAAATAAAGGGATTTGAAAAGACCCTGGAATTAACCACACTTCCTATGGGCGAGGGCAACTTTATAATACCTTTCAAGGTAGAGCTTCTTAAAAAGTTACGGAAGAAAGCTGGGGAAAAACTAGAAATTCAGATTAGTTATAATGCTGATGAATACCAAATAGATAAGGATCTGCTAGAATACCTTGAGCTTGAACCTAAGTCAAAGGCATATTTTGAAAGTTTAACGAAAGCCAATCAGAATTACTTTTCCAAATGGATAGATTCTGCTAAAACACCCTTAACAAAAGCCAATAGAATAGCTGAATCCGTTCAAGCTTTTAACAAGAAAATGAACTTTGCGGAAATGTTGAGGGCGCGAAAAAGATAAATAATTGACCTACAGACACTTATGTGTTTAAATGCTTCCAGCGTCTGTGAGACCATAGCCATGATGAAGGATCTCTTCGGATACATTCCTCTACCTTAGACATAAATAGCTGAGTGAGTTCTGTTTCTTTTAATTCCGAACTATTATTTGAAAGCAATGAAACACTTACCTGATAATATCCGGGCGAAATTCTTTTTTGGTCTAAATAATATACAGGCAGCTTGTATTGTCTTGCATATTTTTCCAAACCATGAAGAACAGGTATTTTTTCACCGAAAAAATAAGACTGAATAGCATCCTTTGTGTTTGAAGGATTTTGATCAGACATAAGAAGGATTGCTCTGCCTTTAGGAATTTCCTCATTAATGAGACGAGTGTATCGGGTTGAAATTAACTGCATTGAGCATCTAGACCTAAGAGTGTAAATATATTTTTCAATGTAGGAATTTCTGATTTCCTTGTAAATACCTATTGTCTTATCCGGAAAATAATATCCACTTGCTAAAACAGTCCATTCCCAATTGTTTGTGTGTGGGCAAATGAGAATTACAGATTTGCCCGAAGCGAGCAAATTTTGAACAGGCTCAATCCCAATAAATTGATTTCTCCTCATCAGTTCTTCTTTTGAAAGTGAAAGTCCTTTAATTCCTTCGACTATTATTGTGGCGAGATTTTTATAATTCTTTCCAAGGATTGATAAAATTTCATTCTCTTCAAAATTCGGAAAACATCTCTCTAAGTTTTCTTTAATTGTATTAAATCTATAACGGACTATGAATTGGAGCACAAATCGAAGAAAGCGCGATATTGCGTAAATTATTCCAAAGGGGAGATAACCAAAAAATTGAATCAATGATCTAATTAAAAGATAAGCGAGCATGAAAAACAAACATACGAAAGAATAAAGGATAGACTTACTTTTGGATTTGTATTCTTATTATATGAAAGTTAGAATTATAGCTTTAATTATATTTTGTACAAAATTTCTAAGTGCACAGTTTGCAGACTATGTAAATCCATTTATCGGAACTGACGGACACGGACATACTTTTCCGGGGCCGTGTTATCCATTTGGAATGGTCCAATTAAGTCCTGATACAAGGTTAGAAGGCTGGGATGGTTGCTCAGGATATCATTATTCGGATTCATTAATTTATGGATTTAGCCATACACATCTTTCAGGAACAGGAGTTGGGGATTATTGCGACATATTAATAATGCCAGGGAGCAAGAAACTTACAAAATTAGATTTGGAGAGTTCGTACTTTCCATCACGCTTTCAAAAAAGAAACGAATCTGCTTCTCCTGGACTCTATCAGGTATTTCTAGATGATCCTAAAATTAAAGTGAAATTAACAACGACGTTGCGCACAGGGCTACACGAATACAGCTTTAATGATTCAACATTTTCATGGGTAGTAATAGATCTCAAACATCGTGATAAAATTTTGCACGCGGGATTTGATGAAAAAAACCGAATACAAATATCAGGACATAGAACATCATCTTCATGGGCAAAAGAACAAAATGTTTTTTTTAGTTTGAAATTTTCTCAAAACGTTTCACAATATATTTATAGCAATGATTCGCTTAGATTGTTTTGTATTTTTAAAAATTTACCTTCTAACAAACTAAGTATTCAATGTGCAATTTCTTCCGTTGATATTCAAGGAGCAAAAAATAACTTAAATGCTGAATGGATGAATTTTCGATTTGAGAGCACATATAAAAATTGCCTATATCAATGGAATAAAATGTTGTCACGTATTCAAATCAAGGACACAAACACATATTTGAAAAAACTGAAAACTATATTTTATACTTCATTGTATCATACATTAATTCATCCAAGTCTTTATCAAGATGCAGATCAACGATACAGAGGAATGGACTATAAGATACACTTAGGAAGTAAAAAAACCCCCAGATATACAGTGTTTTCTTTATGGGACACGTATAGAGCTGCTCATCCTTTATATCAATTAATTTATCCCGAGTTCAATTATTGCTTCGCAAAAACTTTCCTTGAACAATACAAGGAGTGTGGCAGACTTCCTGTCTGGGAATTATCCAATTATGAAACGTATTGTATGATTGGCAATCATTCGATACCGGTACTTGCAAATGTTTTTCTAAGTCAAACTAAAAAATTTTATCTTGATGCAAGTGAAGTGATTTCTGCAATGGAAGGTACGTTTGAAAAAAATTATTCCAATATCAAGGAATTTAAACAAGGTTATATAGCCATGGAAAATGGCGCTGAGTCAGTCTCAAAGACAATTGAAAATGCATTAGATTATTATGCATACAATCTAATCAAAAAATCAAAGAATCAAGAACATAAATATTATCAGAATCTTTATAATCCTGAAACCGGATTTTTTCAACCCAAACAGAATTGCAGCTTTACAAAAATATTTGATCCTTACGAAGTTAATTTTAATTATACAGAAGCCAATGCCTGGCAATACTTATTTGGCGCACATCATGATATAAACGGAATGATTGATTGCTTTCATCGAGACAAAGTTCATGATAAAACAAAGGTTAAAAATATTGCACCACATCCATTGGAAAGAAAACTCGATTCTCTTTTTAGAACAAGTAGTAGAATGACTGGACGAGAACAAGCTGATATAACGGGACTTCTTGGACAATACGCACATGGAAACGAGCCCAGTCATCACGATGCATATCTCTATAATTACTGCAACAGGAATGATAAAACACAAATGTACGTTACTAGAATCATGAATAATTTTTATACTGATAAAGCAGATGGATTATGTGGCAATGAAGATTGTGGCCAAATGTCTGCATGGTATGTATTTTCAGCTATGGGATTCTATCCGGTAAATCCAGTAACTTCAAAATTTCAAAGTGGATTTCCATTATTTAATACTGTTGAGATACGCATACCCGGACAGAAAAAAATAAAAATTGAAAGAAATAATTATAAAAGAAAATTCTTTGTAAGCAGACTTTCTATTAATGATGATGATATACATTCTGAGTTCTCTATTCATAGTGGCGATCAAATTAAATTTTATTACGATTCAAAAAATTATTTACAACTAGATCCACCTGTTGCTACAACTACAGATAAATATATTCCGGTGCCATATAAATTAGGCGGCGATGAAGTTTTTGATGACAGCACTTTTTTAGAACTAAAAGGTTTTTCACCTTCAGGAATAGAGTATAGTATTGATAGTGCGTTTAAAACAAAGTATAATTATAAAATACCGATCGCGATTAAAAACGAAGGAAGCTACTATTTTCGTTATAAACAAAATCAAGAAGAGAATAATCTAAACCAAATGCAAAAAGTTGTCTTTACAAAAAAGCCAGTAGGTTTTTTCCATCATACAGAGACCGCATATGATCCTCAATATGCCGCAGGAGGAGGAAATGCTTTATTTGATGGATTAAAAGGCAGCATGGACTTTAGAGATGGAAGATGGCAGGGATTTCGGGGCAAAGATGTAATTGTTCAAATTAAGATAACCAATCCTGAAAAAATAAATGGAATTAAAGTAAGGTGCCTTCAAGATCAAAATTCATGGATTATATTACCTGAGTTAATAAAGGTATTTGTTTCAAATGATGGTTACAATTATTCCAGAGAAGACTTAATTACACATAATATTCCTAAAAATACAAATGAAAGCGTCGATCACGTTTTTACTACAGAGAAAGTGAAAGGTTCTAAATTTATCGAACTAAAAATATTGAATTCTGGAACATTACCTGATTGGCATATTTCTTCCGGGAAGAACAGCTGGATTTTTATTGATGAAATAATTATTTATTAAATGCAAAGACGAAACTTTATTAAAGATTCCGGATTATGCTTAGCCGGTCTAACAATTCTCCAAGATCTTCATAATTTAACCAAAATAGATGATCACAGAAAGGAAGGTGTAGTAATTGCGACATGGAACAATCAAAAAGCAGTAGAGGCAGCCTGGAAAGTTTTGCAGGAAAATGGTTCCGCGTTAAATGCAGTTGAGGAAGGTGCAAGAGTACCGGAAGCCGATGAAAAGGATACTTCAGTTGGATATGGAGGCTACCCGGATAGAGAAGGTATAGTAACCCTGGACGCAAGTATAATGGATCATGAAGGGAATGCAGGATCAGTGTTTTTTCTTCAGGGTATCAAGCATCCAATATCAGTAGCAAGGCTTGTAATGGAAAAAACACCACATGTTTATTTGGCAGGAGAAGGCGCAAGATTATTTGCAATCGAAAACGGGTTCAAAGAAGAGAACCTTTTAAGTGAAGGCAGTAATAAGGAATATCAAGAATGGAAGAAAAAAAACAACTATTCTCCTGTTATAGGTCCCAAGGTGCATGACACTATTGGAATATTAGCGATTGATAAAGAAACAAGACTATCGGGAGCTTGCTCGACTTCAGGTTTGGCATTTAAGATGCATGGAAGAGTTGGAGATTCACCAATAATTGGATCAGGATTATATGTGGATAATATGATTGGAGCTGCAAGTGCAACTGGATTGGGCGAAGCAGTAATTAAGAAGGTAGGTTCTTTCTCCATTGTTGAAATGATGAGGACAGGGCACTCTCCCAAAAAAGCCTGTAAAAAAGCCATTGAAAGATTATTAGACATAAAAGGGCCTAAAGATTTTCAAGTTGGATACATAGCGTTAAGCAAGGAAGGAGAAGTCGGTGCATATAGTTTACAACCGAACTTTCCCTATGTTGTAATTAGAGAAGGTAAATTCGAACTAAAATACGCGAATTCATATTTTTAGATTTAAAAACAGTTCAGCTATTTAACTAAATAATTGATAATCAATTATTTGAACTAAATATTAATAAGAGCACCAAGGATTTTTAAAATCAATTATTATTACATCAAATAAC
>JABFRV010000055.1 GCA_013140975.1 Saprospiraceae bacterium | reverse complement strand
TTTAAATTAAAGAATATTTATTTTTGCATGATTGTTAGCCAATTTTTTCAATGTTAATGTAAGGATTCCTTGCGTAAAACTTGCTTGGATCTCATCCTTATTAACAGAAGTAGGAAGCCTGAAAACTCTTTTAAGATTTGATTTTTTAAATTCTTTGCTCTTGTAATTGTTTTTGTCTTCCGTAACTGTTGTTGAAACAACTAAATCATTGTTTTCAATTTTCACATTGATTTCAGATTTTTCATAAGCGGGAAGCGAAAGTTCAATTACAAAAGATTCTGCATTCTTTTGAATATTTGCAGGAATTGTATCTGAAATTAATACTTCAGGTCTGAAATTATAAGGAGTTCTGCAAGAATTAGGTTTTGACTGATACATTGTTTTAGTCCACATACTTTTTAGATTTTTTATTTAGTAAGTGTTGATCAATACTCGTTCCAAATCAAAATTTAGGAATTAAAGTCATAATCCTTAGCATTATAATGCCATAATGACACAAATTATAATAAATTTTGAGACATTAACGCCATTTTGACAGTAATTATTCAATCTAATTGATATCCAGGGAGGTATTAAATTTGTGGATGCGAATAATAGTTTTAACGATACTCATAGGATTGAATTTTATTCATGCTCAATCTACTGGTTATGGAATAAGGGGCGGTCTAGGTCTTTCCAGTCAGCGATGGGCATCAGGAAGTGATCGTGATCCCTTATTAACGTATCATGGTGATTTCACTATAGATATTGAATCAGAGAAAGGCAATGTTTTTTACATAGCTACTGGATACCACCAAAGAGGAAGTGCAATCATATTTTCCAGATTTGTTGATCAGAATGGGAATACTCAACCAGGAGGATCATTTGGAATGAAATTTCATAATGTAGGTTTGGAAATTGGTGTCAAAAAGGCGAGAAAACTTGAATCCTGGAAAGTTTTATATGGTGTTGGAGCACGTGTCGAGTATAATGCTAAAACGCAAATCGATGTATTTCCTGAATACACAGATTTTATTGTCAGAACGACTGCCGGTCTTAGCCTCCATGGTTCAGTAGAAAGAAACCTGAATAAATTTGTGGTGTTTGGATTAGAAGGACGTGTTTCACCAGATTTTACAAGACAGATTTATGTTCCTCCTGGGACTCCTTATTTTGATCCAACAACAGGAGGAGTAAGAAATGGACCTGAACAATCTATTCGGAATTTTGGTATAGAATTGAGCTTAACGCTAAAGTTTCTGCAAATTATCGAATATATCGAAGAATACTAGATGTCAGTATAAGTAAATCAATTCATTATATAAGAGAATAATTATATATTTGCAACTCAAATATAATCCTTTACAATATGCCATATTTATTTACATCGGAATCTGTATCCGAGGGACATCCTGATAAAGTAGCAGATCAGATATCCGATGCATTAATTGATAATTTTCTAGCTTTTGATAAAGATTCCAAGGTAGCGTGTGAAACATTGGTGACAACAGGACAGGTGGTGGTTGCCGGAGAAGTTAAAACATCTGCATACTTAGATATTCAAAGTATTGTAAGAGATGTAATTTCTAAAATAGGATACACTAAAAGTGAATACATGTTTGAAGCCAAAAGTTGTGGTATTCTTTCAGCGATTCATGAACAGTCTGCAGATATTAACCGAGGAGTTGATAAAAAGAAGAAGATTGATCAGGGAGCTGGTGACCAGGGAATGATGTTTGGATATGCAACGAATGAGACTGCAGAGTATATGCCTTTGCCTTTAAAATTATCGCATTTATTACTTGAAGAACTTGCAAAAATCAGAAAAGAAGGAAAATTAATGACATATTTAAGACCTGATGCTAAGAGTCAAGTTACAATTGAATATGATGACAATAATAAACCGATAAGAATTGATACAATTGTAATATCAACTCAACATGATGATTTTGTAAAGTCGAAAAATGGTTCTTTGTCTGATAAGGCAGATAAGGCGATGTTAGAAAAGATTGCTTCGGATATTAAAACCATATTAATTCCAAGAGTAAAAAGAAAACTTACTTTACAAACTCAAAAGTTATTTGATTCAAAAATCACTTATCATATAAACCCTACAGGTAAATTTGTTATTGGTGGTCCGCACGGAGATACAGGATTAACCGGAAGAAAAATAATTGTTGATACATATGGCGGAAAAGGAGCTCATGGAGGAGGAGCATTTTCTGGTAAAGACCCTTCTAAAGTTGACCGATCTGCAGCATATGCCACAAGACATATTGCAAAGAACATGGTAGCTGCGGGTTTATGCGATGAGGTTCTTGTTCAAGTATCTTACGCAATTGGAGTTGCAAAACCTTGTGGAGTTTTCGTAAATACTTTTGGTACATCCAAAGTAAAAATGAATGATGGCGAAATTGCTAAAAAGATAGAAAAAATATTTGATCTTCGCCCATACGCAATAGAGCAACGACTAAAACTCCGAAATCCAATTTATAGTGAAACAGCTGCATATGGTCACATGGGCCGCGATAATAAAATAGTAGAAAAAATATTTATTACTCCTGAAGGAAAAACTAAGAAAGTAAAAGTAGAGTTGTTTACCTGGGAAAAGTTGGATATGGTTAACACCATACGTAAAGTATTTAAAATTAAGACTAAGATTTAATTTTATTACTCCAAGATCCAGAACATAGATTAAGGTCGTTAATAATTTTTCTGAAGCAAAACTGATTGACTTGCGTACGTTTTCGAAATATTTTCTTTCGTAAATACAACTGAAGTATCTCCGTGAGCTATGAGTCTTTGATTAATCATAATGACTCGATCAAAATAGTTAAGTACAGAATCAAGATCGTGATGAACAACAAGAATTGTTTTATTCTGAGAAGCAAGGTTTTTAAGTATATTAATAATCCTTTCTTCAGTTTTGGCGTCAACTCCTACAAAAGGTTCATCCATTAATAAAATGTCTGCTTGTTGACAAAGAGCTCGAGCAAGAAAAACACGTTGTTGTTGACCCCCTGAAAGTTCACCAATTTGTTTGTTACGTAAATGAACTATATCCATTTGCTCAAGAGCGAAGTGAACAAGTTCTTTATCTTGCTTATTCATCCATTGGTACCATTTTTTGGATGGGAATCTTCCCATCATAACTATATCTTCAACGATTGCCGGAAATTGCCAATCTACCTCATCTTTTTGCGGGACGTAAGCAATTCTTTTAAGCGTCTCTTTGTTATCGCTGTTGAAAAGAAGTATGTTTCCGGAATTAGGAACAATTTGTTGGAGTATGCATTTAAAGAGTGTTGATTTACCGGCACCATTTGGGCCGATTAAACCGTAAATAAATCCTGATTCAATTTTTAAATAAATATTTGTCAATACTCTTCTATGATCATAAGCCACAGACAGCCCATCAATTCGTATTGGATAATTTTCTTGTGGATTCATTATTTTCTGTTAATGTAATATAATAATAAGAAACTTATCAGGTAAAATCCAATAATCCAGTAATAAATGGATGTATTTTTTACAGCAGAATGTTGAGCAATATCATTGTAAGATTTTCGTAGTGCAGATCCGATTACATCTATGTCATGCCTCATCATTCCAATATATGTACTTGCAAGAGTAGTACTATCTCCAAGACTGTCAGCGTACAATTTTCCTCCAATTATGATATTGTTTTCCTTTTGAATTTGCTCAATAAGTTTGGGATTAATTGTACTTTCTACAAATATTGCAGGTATTTGTTTTTCCTTAATAACTTGATTAACCTTAAGTAAGGTTGTAGACTGAACATCTGCTTCTGTGGAAGTGCCTTGTAATGGTTCTAATTGAATTCCATATTTATTTCCAAAATAGCGAAAACCATCATGCGATGTAATAAGAACTCTTTTACTTTCCGGTATTGTCAGGACTGTATTAATTATATGTTGATTTAAATCTTGTAATTCTTTTTTATAGAGTTGAAAATTAAAGTGATACTCATCTTTGTGACGTGGATCAAGATCAGTTAAAGTGAGATAAATATTTTCAGCATAAATGATAGCATTCTCAACATCCATCCATGCATGAGGATCAGTTGCATTGTGATATACAGAACTCTCAATGGGTTTGATACCTTTCGTAATAAAAATTTGTTTGGCTTTGGTGCCGGAGTTTTCAATAAGTTTGGTTAACCATCCTTCAAATGTGAGGCCATTGATAAGAATGGCATTTGCTTGATTGACTTTAATTAAATCTGCAGGTGTTGGTTCATAGAGATGTGGATCTGATCCAATGGGAACAATAAAATCACAATCCACAAGATCTCCAGAGATAACCTTGCACATGTCATGCCACATTGAAGCGGTTGACAGTACTTTAATTTTTTGACTGTGCAAGATTCCATTTGAAATACAGAAAAGTAATGGGAGAATCAAGTAGAAATTATAATTCTTTAACCAGGATTTCATTGCTTATTTTATTACTGATTGTTATTGTTTTATGATCTTCATTTTCCAAAGAATGAGAATTATCATAAGAATTAAAATTCAAGATTTTTAACTTTTTCCCAATTTGAATGGAAATCGTGTCGAGAAATTGCAGGAAGTCAGTTTCATGTGAGCGCACTCCCAACACAACAACTTCGGTGTTTTTTTCTTTAAGTTGAGACAAAAGAATCTGATTACGGAATGTAAAGTTTCCGTTTTTGTTTGGTATTGGGTCACCGTGAGGGTCGTACTTTGGAAATTGCAAGAATTCGTCAAGCCGATCTATCAGTTCAGCGGATTTAACATGTTCTAATTGTTCCGCAATTTCATGAACTTTATCCCAGGTAAATTTTAACTGAGTATGTAAGAAATATTCCCAAAGTCTATGTTTTCGAATGAGGTCCAGAGCGGCTCGCAAACCTTCTTTGGTGAAGCTTACACCATAGTATTTTTCATAATTGAGAAGTTGCTTTTCATTTAGTTTTTTAATCATATCCGTTACCGAAGCCGATGAAGTCCCTAATTCTGAAGCAATAAGTTTTGTAGAAGCCTCTTTAACTCCTGATCTTTCCAATATTTTATATATAGCTTTGAGATAATTTTCTTCGGCTACGGACAGCATTTATAAAAATTTAGGCAAATCTAAATAATAATTTAACATAATCTAAATAATGAATAAAAATTTTGAAATATTAAGTCTCATTATTCGAGAAAGAAGGGCAATTTACCCCCAATTCTTTGAAAAAGGCCAAATAGAAGATCAATTAATTTACTCAATTCTGGAAAACGGTCGATGGGCACCAACCCATAAGAAGACTCAGCCTTGGAGATTTAAGATTTTTAAAGAAGATGAGTTGGGGAGACTGTCAGAATTTTTGGGTCAATATTATAAAGAAACGACTCTTTCATCAGAGTTTTCTGAAATGAAGATGAAAAAGGCGGGAGAAAAGGCAATACAATCTGCAATTGTAATAGGTCTGTGTATTGAACGAAGTCCTGAAACAGTTATCCCGGCATGGGAAGAAACTGCAGCTGTTGCTTGTGCTGTACAAAACATATGGTTAAGCTGTACAAGCTTGGGTATTGGATCTTATTGGAGTAGTCCATCTGCAATAAAGAAATTACCGGAATATTTTGGATTTCACGAGGGCATTGAATGCATGGGATTATTCTATATGGGTTGGATGAAAAAAGACTATCAAGGCGAAGGAGTTAGAAAGAGTCTTGAGGAAATATTATTATGAATTATCTTGAAATTATATGAAAATGAATAATTGATATGAATTTATAATTGTTAGTTTTTCAATTTTCAATTTTCAATTTTCAATTTTCAATTTTCAATTTTCAATTTTCAATTTTCAATTTTCAATTTTCAATTTTCAATTTTTTCATCTCGTATTTCCAATTCCTGCCTTTTCCTTCAGCGATGCATTCTATCTGTCATCTGTGAGCAGAAATTAATAATGAAGTAAAAATTGAATGAAAGAATGAATACACTTCAGTTTTGGAAAAGTATAAAAATACGAATGTTTCAAATGGAATTATACTTTATTCAAAAGCGAAACAAAGTAAAATTTATTTATTGAAATGGGTTTATTTGGAATATTTCTTAAAAACCAGATTATTATAAAAATCTGTACTTGTTGGATTATTATTTGAGCGATTCACAAAAGAATCAATAAACTCATATCCAAAATTATACATTGCATTAAGAAGATCCGTGTTATTTCTAATGCGCATATTGTTCTTTGAAGAAAGAACCTCATTAAGCTCAATTAATTCAGCTTCATATTTTGATTTTTTGGTCTCTATATCAATATCGATATAGCCAAATAAATCATTATTGGATCGTGTGGAAATTACTATATATTCAGGAAATTTTTTTATATCAAGATCTTCAACAGCTTTTTGTGCTGACAATTGAATCACAGCTAAAATAAAGATAGTAATGCAAAGAGAATATTTATTTTTATTCATGAAATGGTTCTTATTTTAAATAATGATTTAAATAATCGTTAAAATGTAAGATTTTAATTTAATTTATAATGGAAACCTAGGTCTTCGAGTTCCTTAAGTAATTCATTAGATATTGCTACTTTTTTCTTTACCGCAAGGAATTCTAATTTGAGATCATGTTCAAGGTCATGAACAATAACTTTAGGCAATAAAAGACCTTTATATTTTTTGCAAGTCTGATCGAAAGATTGGATAGTATTTTTATCTATATTTTTCAAATTTATATAAATGGTAAATTTCTTACTAATATATTCCAATGCTGAAGATAGAAGTCCAATGTGATTTACCCTAAATTCCCATTCGTCGTCATTCTGTCGCCAGTTATTTTTGGAATAGATTCCTTCAACAAATACAGAAGTCCCGGCTTCTAGCAGGTTTCTAAAATTTCTATAATCTTCCCGAAATAAGCGAAACACGATGCTGCCCTGGTAATCCTGAAGTGTAACAATTCCAAAGCCTTCACCTTTTTGATTGGTTCGATGTTGAACTTCCGACACCATACCACAGAGTCTGATTTTAGTTCCGGAAATTTTATCTTTGTTTATTTCCAATTGATCAATGGACATACTCGCGCAAAATTTTATTTCTCTTTTATAATCATCTAATGGATGCGCACTGAGATAGATACCTGCTATATTCAGTTCATGATTTAATTTTTTTAGAGAATCCCATTCCAGAACTTTGGGCGGGAGAAGTGGCTGAATGTCTTGCGTTACAAAATCTCCAAATAAAGAATTTGAACTATTGGCAATTGAGTTCTGATATTGCTGTCCCCATCTTAACATATATTCTATGTAAGTGTCATATTTTTCAACCGGAGCAAAATATTGTGCCCGGTGAAAATCTGCGAAACTATCAAAGGCACCTCCGTAGACGCAACTTTCTATTACTTTTTTATTGAATGATTTAGAACCCAATCTTTTTATCATGTCAGTAAAATTCTGAAATCGACCATTTTTTCTTTCTTCCAGAATTTCTTCAACGGGCCCTTCCCCAATTCCTTTAAGAGCTGATAATCCAAAACGGATTTCACCTTTTTCATTAACAGTAAAGTCCAATTCACTTTCATTAATGTCAGGTCCTAATACTTTTACCTTCATGTAGGTACATTCATTGAGATAGTGTCTTAGACTTTCAATGCTGTTCTTATTGGCAGTTAAAACAGCAGCCATAAATTCCGCCGGATAATGCGTTTTTAACCAACCTGTTTGAAAAGCAAGAACGGAATAAGCAGCAGCGTGTGATCGATTAAAACCATATGAAGCAAATTTTGCCATCACATCAAAAATTTCTTGCGCTTTTTCTTCCGGAACACCTTTCGAAATGGCTCTCGCAACAAATATTTTTTTCTGCTCTGCCATTTCATCTTTTTTCTTCTTACCCATGATTCTTCTCAGGATGTCTGCTTCACCGAGAGAATAATCTGCCATAATCTGTGCAGCCTGCATAATCTGCTCCTGATAAACCATGATTCCATAAGTTGGCTTTAATATTTTTTCAAGCCATTCATGAAGATAGGTAACTGGTAATCTTCCATGCTTTCGTGCAATAAATTCATCTATGTAATCCATCGGACCCGGGCGGAATAGCGCGTTCATTGCTATTATATCTTCAATACCTGATGGTTTTAAATTTTTTAAATGACCCCGCATTCCTTCAGATTCAAACTGAAATAAACCCGTTGTATTTCCGTTCTCAAATAATTTTAGTGTTTCAGGATCATCAAGTGGAATGCTATTTAAATCAACCTGAAAATTTTCCCCTTCTTTTTTGCGAATGTGTTTAATCGTCTCATCTATAATTGTTAAAGTTGTCAGGCCTAAAAAGTCCATTTTTAACAGACCTGTAGATTCGATAACAGAGCCTTCAACCTGTGTTACCCAAAGATTGGTATCCTTGGCAGTACACACGGGAATAAAATTCATTATTTCTTCAGGTGCTATGATAACTCCTGCTGCGTGAACCCCTGTACTGCGGATAGAACCTTCAAGTTTGAATGCGGTATTAAGAACTTCAGCTTCAAGATTATTTCCTTTGGCAATTTTTCGAAGTTCCTGAACTTTTACTTTTTCATCAGAATTAAGGTCTGAAGAAATTTCTTTTGAATGATCTAATAAATCTTTTAAATAAAATCCGGGTCTTGTGGGAACCAGTTTAGCGAGGCGATCGGCGGCAGAAAGTTCTAACCTTTTTACTCTGGCAACATCTCTAATTGATGACTTCGCCGCCATTGTTCCAAAAGTTACAATTTGTGCTACCTGATTATGTCCATATTTTTGAACAACGTAATCCATTACTTTTTCTCTGCCGCGATCATCAAAGTCAATATCAATATCGGGCATTGAAATACGCTCTGGGTTCAAAAATCTTTCAAATAGCAAATTATATCGAATCGGATCAATATCTGTAATTGTTAGACAATAAGCAACTGCAGAACCAGCAGCAGAACCTCTTCCGGGTCCAACACTTACACCACGCCTTCTTGCTTCCTTTATGAAATCCTGTACGATAAGAAAATATCCCTGGAATTTCATTTTTTCAATGACCTCCAGTTCAAAATTCAATCGATGCTCAAGTTCAGCATCAATGGTTTTGTAGCGAATTTTGGCTCCTTCAAATACAAGATGCCTTAAATATTCTGTTTCATTCTTAAATCCATCCGGAATCGGAAAACTTGGTAGTAGAATATCTCTTTCCAAATTGGGAGTGAAACATTTATCAGCAATTTCAACAGTGTGATCAAGGACTTGAGGAAGATCAACAAACATTGCTTGCATTTCTTCCTGAGTTTTAAAAAAATAATCATTGCTTGGAAAACGAAATCTATCCTTTTCATCTTCGTTAGAAGCGGTATTAACACACAATAAAATATCATGTGGTGTTGCATCTTCTTGTTCGAGATAATGAACATCATTCGTTGCAATAACTTTAACCTTGTATTTTTTAGCTAATGCAATTAATTTCTGATTGATCATTTCAAGACTTACTCCGGATTGATCGAGATCTTCATTTCCTGTCTGTCTTTGAATTTCAATATAAAAATCTTCCCCAAAAATATTAAGCCACCACTTTAATAATTCTTCCGCTTCCTGATCTTTGCCTTTTAAAAAGGCTTGCGGAATTTCCGCTCCAATACAACAACTCGTAGCAATTAAACCCTCATGGTGAAGTTCTAAAAGTTCCTTATCAATTCTTGGAAATTTACCATAAAGTCCTTCAATGTATCCCAATGAACAAAGCTTGGATAAATTTTTATAGCCTATTTGATTTTTGGCCAATAACAACTGATGAAACCGATTATCCGACTCACCTAATGATTTCTGAAAGCTTTGCTTGCGACGATCTTTTACCAAATAAAACTCACAGCCAAGGATGGGTTTGACACCATTTTTTTTAGCTTCTTTAACGAATGAAAAAGCGCCAAACATATTTCCATGATCAGTCATTGCAACTGCTTTCATGCCATTTTTTTTAGCTTTCTGCATTAATAGCGGAATCTCGGTGGCGCCGTCCAATAGGGAATATTGCGTATGGCAATGTAGATGGCAAAACTCAGGCATGAAAGTATTGGTTATAGTGCAAAGATAATACTTTTTAAGGCTCTGAAGCTCATCCCGACTAGCGTCGGGACTACTTCGCAGAATGTTCCGATGCTCTAATGCTAAGATATGCTTAATATTTATGGATCTAAAATCATTATACTTATTGGAGTGTTTTTCGTTATTTATTAAAATTGTTAGAATAACAACAATAGAATTTATATACATTATTCATGTTATTCTTTCTTACCTCTCAATGAAGACTTAAAAAATATTAAGGAATAGAAGAGATTATTAATGCTATAATGATTCATTTGAAATGCAGAAATATGCGAACTAACATATTATAAAATGTAGAGTAGTTTATTATCTATAGTTTTTATTCGTTAAAATGACTTCAGTGGATTATGAAGTTGATAAATATTTTATTTTGTAATATAAGAAATGACACTTTGTTGAACTACTACTTATATTTAAGAAGAAGAAAATATGTTATCTAAAGCATTTGGGTAATTTTGGATATAAGTGCAGTTTTTCAAGTAAAAATTGAGATTCATATTAGAAAAAAATCAGGCATATCCCCCAAAAGCCCTTAAAACATGGACATATTACAGCAAATCTATATGGCATCGTTTTTGGAGTAGGTAGAGAGTATCTTTTCTTGATTCCCTCTGTTCAAAACCACCTTTTCGATTGATAATAATAAACTGCGCTGACAGAATGCTGTTGGCTGAAATCGAATTCATTATTTTTTTATAAACCATTATTAAGTACAATCAAATTTCAGAGAGCGTATGAAAGCAAACCAAACCCCAGCGGTTTTTTACAGGGATGCGCGATTTTGGTTGGTATTGGTGTTTACCATTGGACTATTGGTGTTCCTGGTGGCTACCTATCCTAACTAATTTTTGTGTTCTTGTATCTTCAAGCTTAGATCGAGGCTTCCGGCACTATGTGTGAGTGCTCCAACAGAAATAAAATCCACTCCTGTTAAGGCATAGGATCTTACATTCTGAAGGTTTATCCCACCGGAAGCTTCGGTCTCAAAGCGTTTATTAATAATGCTAACTCCTTCTTTTAATAAGGGAATTTCAAAGTTATCTAACATAATTCTAGTAACATCTCCGACCTTCATAACTTCTTCTACCTCAATTAAGTTCTTTACTTCTACTGTAATTCCGATGTGTTGAAGGTTTTTCTTTTCTTTATAATTATTTACTTTATGAATTGCTTTGGTAATGCTTCCTGCAGCGGCAATGTGATTGTCTTTTATCATAAACCAATCATATAATCCGTCTCTGTAATTATAACAGCCACCTATCCGAACGGCCCACTTTTCAAGATTTCTGAACAACGGACTTGTTTTTCTTGTATCTAATATTTTTACATTTAATCCAGAAACTTCATTTCTAAATCGATCAGATAATGTAGCGATACCACTCATTCGTTGCATAGTATTTAGAATCAGTCTTTCACTGTAAAGTAGATTTCTGGAAGAGCCTGTTAGCTCAAATGCTATATCCCCATGCTTGACATAAGACCCGTCAGGAATAAAAACCTTCATCTCAATTCCAGGATCTACAAAATCTATTAACTTTTTAGTAAAGTCAACACCAGCAAGAACGCCGTCATCTTTAACCTTTAATAAAGCTTTGGAAATTGAATTTTTAGAAATGCAAGCAAGGGAAGTAATGTCTCCATTTCTAATATCCTCTTCTAATGATAATCGGATGAAAGTGTTGATATCCCAAACAGAAATCGATCCTGGCATATTTAAACAGTTATCAGCTGACTAGAAAATAAGGCCTACTCTTACTCCAAGGTTATTAATTTTATCTTTATAATCTACCTTGGTATTGTCAAAATATCGTCCGCTGTCGTCTGTAACATCATTTAAGGATTGTTGGAAGCGAATACCAAATAACAAACCAATATTTTCGTCCAACATATATTCAGTTCCGAGATTTAATCCCCAATTAAAAGTCAGGAATAAGATTTGGCTTTTGATATTTTCTTTTTCCGAACTTACATTAGATCCTGAAATATCACCTTTGGCTCCAAGGCGAATTCCCATAGAAATATCGGGATGAACAAAAAATTTAAAATTTCCTATAGGATGTGTAGTAACCTTAAACCCAATCGGAAGGTCAACATAATTTACACGATATGTCAGAGAGACACCGTTAGGCAAAGAATCACCTTTTGGAATGGTAAGCTTTGATTCTGACCAAAGGTTTCCGCCTCTTTCAAATTGAAGTTCACCTCCTTGACGGTAAGACAAGCCTAGTCCACCTGTAATGGCAAATTTTTCGTTTAGATTATAGTCCGCTTGTGCCAATAAATTAAAATTAATATTGTTTAATTCAGAGGTGATTTCTTTGGATTCAGAACTCAGCCAGCTTAAACCCATTCCTGTCTGAAAACTGACTTTGATTTTATCGGATTGTGAAAATAAATTGAATGGAAAAAGGAAGAGAATTAAGAGTTTATGTTTCATGATTTTGATCTACTTTTGTTGCTTGAATCTTGTTAAGACGTAAATGTACAAATGAAAAATTTATTTTTAGTTTCTTTATTGTTATTACTGCTCATTTCTTGCAAAACGGACCCAAAAATTCCTGAAATAAAAGGCCCAATCAGAGAAGTAAATATACATCGGTTTGAAAAAGAATTATTTGGAATGGATACTTCCCAAATAAAAAACGGTGTAAATCAACTCCTGATCAAATACCCTGTCCTTTCCAGAATTTTCTTTCAGGATATTATGAGTTTTGCAGAGAATATTGATTCAGTAGATGAAAAATTTTATTTTTCAATAAAAGAATTTATTCAAGACTCATTTATGAGGAGTATTGCGCACCGGATAGATTCAATGTATGGAGACATGTCAGAGATAAAAAAAGAATTTGAACGGACGCAATCATTTGCCAAGCATTATTTTCCAGCGAGTAAGCCTATAGATTTATATACGATGATAAGCGGTTTTAATGTTGGTAATATTATTTTTTCCAATACAGATAGTTCAGATGGAATGGGGATAAGTTTAGACTTTTATTTGGGAAATGATTATAATTACAAATATGTAAATCCTAACTACGAATTATTTTCCAATTACATAACACGATCCTTTAATAAGCACCACATTCAGAAAAAATCCTGGATGGCGTTTGCTGATGACAATATTGCGGATAAAAATCTAAATACTCTTCTTGATCATATGATCTATGAAGGAAAAAAATTGTACTTATTGAAAAAAATTATTCCGGATATGCAGGATACAGTTTTATATGAATTTAAACCGGAACAAGTGGATTGGTGCATTAAGAATAGAATGGACATCTGGTCATTCATAAAAGACAAACAATTACTAGGAATCACAAAAAGAAATGAAATCGTAAGATATCTTAACCCCAGTCCTACAACATTAGGCTTGCCTAAAGAATCTCCGGGAAGAGCAGTAATATTTATTGGATATGATATAGTAAATGCATTTATGAAGCAACATCCACAATATACTATTCAGGATCTGATAAAGGAAGAAAGCGCTCAAAAGATTCTCGATGAATCAAAGTATAAACCTAAGAATGGTTGATGGGTTGACGGGTTGACGAAGTGACGGGTTTGTTTAACGGTTGACGGGTTAACGGGTTGACAAGTTGATAGTCAGTTAGAATGTTTTAATATTCTTTGATTCAAACACAATTGTTTTTAATTTCAAGAAATCACACTCCTGCATTTATATCAATTGTAAAATTTATAGCTTTTATAGCATTTGTAAAATTAAACCTTTATTGTTTTCCATTTTCCTTTTCTAAAATAATACCAAGCAATTAAGGCAAGTAGAGTTTCGGAAATTGGAACTGCGAGTGCTGCTCCTGAATAGAATAAATTCATAGGTCCCGCCAGAAAATAAGCAAGTGGGATTTGTATTAACCAGAAGCATACAAGATTTATGTAAGTTGGTGTTCTTGTGTCACCTGCACCATTTAACGCCTGTGTCATTACCATTCCAATTCCATAAAATACATAGCCATATCCAAAAATTTGTAAAGCTTCGGCTCCTTTACTGATGATTTCCGGATTATCCGTGAATATTTTGATTATGGGCTCTGAAAAGAAAACAAACAGAATCATTACAAAGAACATAAAAATTGCATTATATCTGGCAGTAATATTTACACTTTGTTCAGCGCGATCAATTTTCCCGGCACCAAGATTCTGACCCACTAATGTTGCTACAGCATTACTCATTCCCCAAGCTGGCAAAATAAAAAATACAATGCTGCGAATCGCAATCTGATATCCCGCTGAGGCATTTGTGCCGCCGATTTCTGCAATTAATCTTGCAATAACTATCCAGCTACCAGAAGCAATAAGAAATTGAAATGTCGCAGGCCAGGCCACATGAACAATATTTCTTAAAATATTCCAAGCCGGTTCAAACATTTTTAAATTCAAACGAATAACCTCCGATCCACCAAATAAGTATTTGCATTGATATAATACTCCCGTACTTCTTCCAATTACTGTAGCTATTGCTGCACCTTTTAAACCAAAGTAATGAATCATAATCGGACACAATATTATATTTATAATACTTGCGATCCACAAACTTCTCATTGCAATTGCAGCATCACCGACGCCTCTGAATATTCCATTGATTAAAAATAATAAAATAATTACAATAGACGTTCCAAACATAATTTGAGCAAAAGATGTACCATCCCTAATTACGTCCTCAGAAGCATTCATTAACCTAAGAATATCTGCAGCAAATATTACTCCCAGAACGCTACAAATTACTGCAAAGATTATAGCTATAATAATAGATTGAGCTGCTGCTTTAGATGCAGCATCTGGATTTTTTTCTCCGATCCTTCTTGCAACAATTGCGGTTGCTGCAGTACTTAATCCAATCGCAACAGAATAAATAAGCGTAATTACAGATTCTGTTAGGCCGACAGTTGCTATTGCTGAAGGTCCTAGCTTGGACACAAAAAAAATGTCGACTACCGCAAAGACACTTTCCAAACTTAATTCAAGAATCATTGGGATTGATAATAAAAAAACTGCCTTTGGAATACTTCCCTCTGTGTAATCATGGACATCCCCTCGAAGTGCTTGTTTAAACAAGGCAATGAAAGATCTGATTTTATTGGCAAGACTCATGTACTGCAAAGGTAATTTATTTAATCGGTTAATTTGAAAATTTGAAAATGGGGTGAGAGGTGTGACAGTGAAGAATTGGGAGATACTATAATAAAGTACTTAGATATAAGAAGTTCTGATTTATATACACGAATTTCTTATGAAAATAAAATTGCAATTTTATAGTACAATATTTTTCAAATACTTAAAATCAAAAGAGAAGATAGAATTGTAATAACATTTTCCAATTTCAACTTTTGAAAATACGATTAAGATTGACATATTCTGTTATATTTTTTGTTTCCTGGGCGATGCAAAATTTTGAAGAAGAAGGAAACCAAGACCCGTAAGAATACTAAATATAAATATGCTGATCCATAATTTATTAAACCCAATTTCGTCGGCAATGAATCCACCAATAAGTGGTCCTGTAATATGGGCCAAGCTATATGCAACTGTATATAAAGAAGCATATTGACCACGGTTGCCATCATTAGATCTGTTCATCCAAAAGGTCATCATAAAAGGCATACAGAATATTTCTCCAATTGTAAAAAACAAACAAGAAATATAAGCCAGAAGGAGAGTAGGAAGAATTGTAGCATTTAAAACCAGAAAAGATATACCAACAAGTACCAAACCAAAAGCTATATATTGTAAATCGTTTCTCTTGCCTGCAAGGCTATGAACGGTTATCATTTCTATAAAAGCAATTAAAAGTCCATTCATAGCGAATAGAATTCCAATTTGATGTTCACTGATTAAAAATTCTTTCTTTAGAAATACCGGATAGGTTGAAAAAATCTGAAAAAAACAAACTGCAAAAAAATAAGAAAGCAAGACAAAAAGTAAAAATTCTTTATCTTTATAAACTGATGATGTTGCTTTATGAATTGATTCTGATTTTTCTTTTTTAGTGTTTGCTGGTCTTAAAAGCAAATACAAAAAGACAAATGCTATTAAGTTGGTCGCACCATCAACCCAGAACAGGAGTTTGTAATCAATTGAAGCTAAAATTCCACCAAGGCTAGCACCTACTGCCCATCCCAGATTCGTAGTAAGTCTTACTAAAGAAGAACTTCTGGTACGGTTTTCAGAATTGCTATATAATCCAATAGCAGACATATTCGCAGGTCTGTATGCTTCATTCACAAGAGCGAGAATGAAAGTCATTAAACAAATGGAATTATAGTCATTAAGAGTGGCAAGTATAAAAAAAGATATACCTCCAAAAAATAGAGTTATCATCTGAACTTTATAGTGCCCAATTTTGTCAGTTAATTTACCACCAGCTAATGCCCCTAATATCGAACCTGCACCGAAACAAGTAAGTACAAATCCAGCTTTTGTAAGACTAACTCCAATTTCTTGTGTAAGATACATAGAAAGAAATGGAATAACCATTGTTCCAGCTCTATTGATCAAATTGATCCATGCCAGCAACCACACATTATTGTTTAGGCCTGCAAAAGATTCTTTGTATAATTTAAAAATACGGGAAAGCATAGAGATGAATAATTAAACGAAAAATGAGCCAATTAGTTTAAATAGGATTTTAAATTTATTTGCGAATGTAAGTTAAAACTAACAATGCACAATAATGAGAATAGTCAAATGAATTCTTCCGTAGAACTTAGTTCAATCAGAAATATGATTTAATAATTTCGAATTAATTTTAAGAATATAGAATTCGAAATTGCATTCATATAAAGTGTAAAAAGAATGATTGAATAGTAAGTAAAACTTCTTACTTTTACAGCAAATTCAATACATGTCTCAGGCGTTAATGCTGCTTATTATTCTAGTACTTTATTTTCTTTTATTAATAGGTATATCTTTTTTAACGGGAAAGGACAATTCCAATGAAACTTTTTTTCAAGCGAACAAAAGTTCAAAATGGTACCTTGTTGCTTTTGGAATGATTGGAGCTTCTTTAAGTGGAGTTACATTTATAAGCATTCCAGGAGTTGTTGGAACACAAGGAGTCAATCAGAACTTTTCTTATCTTCAGATGGTGTGGGGATATTTGATAGGTTATATGATAATTGCCAATGTACTTATGCCTATTTATTATCGGTATAATGTTGTTTCTATTTATGAGTATTTAAATTCGAGGTTGGGTTTATCTGCTTACAAAACCGGGGCTGGTTTTTTTCTGTTGTCAAGATTAATTGGTTCTTCATTTAGGATGTTCATTGTAGCGATGGTAATGCATCATTTTATTTTCTCGCAATTTAATTTTCCTTTTTGGTTGACAGTTTTAATTTCAATTTTTCTAATATGGGTTTATACATTTCGTGGCGGAATTAAAACAATTGTTATTACAGATGTATTCCAGACAATTTGCATGATTGGCTCTTTGATTTTAACAATATTCTTTTTAGCTGAACAATTTGACTTATCAATATACGGATTGGTTCAAAAAGTTATGGAATCAGAGTTTGGAAAAGTATTTTATCTCGACACGGGATGGAAAGACTCTAATTATTTCTTAAAACAAGTAATTGGAGGAATGTTAATAGCTCTAGTAATGACAGGCTTAGATCAGGACATGATGCAAAAAAATCTGACCTGTCGTAATTTAAAGGAAGCGCAATTGAATATGTTTTCATTTTCAATTTTGTTATTTTTTGTCAATTTTGCTTTTTTGATTTTGGGAGGAGCATTATATTTATTTGCTGCAAAAGAAGGCATTGCGATACCTGCTAAAACCGATCAGCTTTTTCCTATGATTGCATTTCAATACCTTAGTGGAGCTGGCAGCATTTTATTTTTATTAGGACTTACTGCTTCTAATTATGCAAGTGCCGATTCCGCATTGGCTTCGCTGACCACTTCATTTTGCATTGATTTCTTGAATTTTAAAACAAGTGAAAAAAGTGATAATGAAAAGAAGAAAATCAGAACCTACGTTCATTTGGGATTCTCCTTATTAATATTTGTAGTTATTGTAATTTTTTATTTGCTTAATAATGATGCAGTAATCAATAAAGTATTTCAATTTGCAGGTTTAACGTATGGACCATTGTTGGGTCTTTTTTCATTTGCAATATTGACTAAAAGGAAAATTGTTTACCACAAATTGTTACCTATTATTTGCATTTTGTCTCCTGTTATATCGTATATAATTCATGAAAACTCAAAGATTTTGTTTAATGGTTTTACGTTCGGAAACTTGCTGGTTGCATTAAATGGAGCAATTACGTTTATTGGATTGTTAATCATATCATCCCGATCTGGAAATGAAAAATTTTAACAGAATAACAGAATCAGATTCAGAATACAGAAATTTGGAAAGCTTATCTCCAGCGGAATTGCTACAAGCAATTAATAAGGAAGATAATAAAGTTGCTGAATGTGTTAAGAAGTGTATTCCTCAAATAGAGAGACTTATTAAGAATGTTGTTATTGCATTACAAAACGGAGGTAGGTTGTTTTATATTGGAGCTGGGACGAGCGGACGGTTAGGAATTGTTGATGCTTCTGAATGTCCACCAACATTTGGTGTTGATGAAGACATGGTTGTTGGAATTATTGCAGGTGGTGATTCGGCTATTCGAAAAGCTGTTGAAGGTGCTGAAGATAATATTGAACTCGCTTGGCAGGATTTGATGCAATATGGTGTATCGTCATCGGACGTTGTTTTAGGAATTGCGAGTAGCGGAACTACGCCTTATGTAGTTCATGGATTAAAAAAATGTCAAGAGAAAAATATTACAACATCATGTATTACTTGCAATTTGAATAGCCCAATTGTTCAGTATTCTAATTTTCCAATTGAATGTGAAGTTGGGCCAGAGTTTATAACAGGAAGTACAAGAATGAAGTCTGGAACTGCAACTAAACTCATTTTAAATATGATCAGTACAACTGTAATGATTCAGCTGGGAAGAGTTCTCGATAACAAAATGGTAGATATGAAGTTAAGCAATACAAAGCTTAAGGAAAGGGGAATTCGATTGTTATGTAATAAATATAATATTCAAGCAGAAGACGCTTTAGAATTATTAGAAAAGTATAAAAGTGTTAGAGCTGCATTACTTCATTTGGAAAAATCTATTTCTTGAACCAATAAGAATACATCTGATAATTTTTAGCGGTTCTCTCAATAAAAAACTGGAAATTGTCTTTATCAATAACTTTTAATTTTTTGGCTGGTACTCCGGTATAAATAAATCCAGATTCCAATATCATATTTTCAGGAACTACAGCACCGGCTCCGATAATAACATGAGAAGGAATATATGCATGATCCATAATTATTGAGCCCATACCAATGAGTACGTCAGATTCTATTTTGCATCCATGCACAATTGCATTATGACCAACGCTAACCCTGTCACCAATTTCAGTTATAGATTTTTCATAAGTACAATGTATTATTGCGCCATCCTGAATATTTACTTCGGAACCGATTTTTATGGAATTTACATCCCCTCGAATTACGGCATTAAACCAAACACTGCTTTTTTGTCCAATTTCAACATCTCCTACTATTGTTGCATTTTCCGCAATGAAACATGAATCATGTATTTTTGGTATGAAACCTCGCACTTCTAAAATTAGGGGCATATTATAAGGCTTTAACTTTGAATCCTTGTTTTCTGAGTAATTGGATTACTCCCTTTTCTCCACCAAGATGACCTGCGCCAACAGCAAAGAAACATGATTTATCTATCATAGCTTTTTCCATAATTGGAATCCAGGACATGTTACGATTGTTTAGCATTAGATTCATATATGGCTTCATGTCTTCATCTGAGGATTCAATTACAGACATAAGTTTATTGATATCTTGAGATTTATACAATTTGATCAAAGAATCCATACTATCATCAGCTTTGTTTTTTTCTGATTTTAAAGAGTGAACCAAACTTTTAGCTTGTACATCATATGGAATTGAATCGAATATGCTTAGCTGAAACTCCATAGTTTCAATACCTTTAACAGGCTTTCCTTTAGAATTTGCCATCTGCGTAAATTCTAATTCATACGATTTGGTACTCTCTGAACTTCCTTCAAATGGGTTTGAGCTTTCCATAGATAACATTGCGCTAATGAACAAAGGCTTCATTCTTTCAAATAACATCATAGGTAATCCCATGGATTCCATTTTTTCTTTTACAATGCTATATTCTTCTTCACTAAGTAAATCAGAGAGTTTTTTGTTATTATTCATGTAGCATTTTTCCATTATGCCCATCATTTTACCAATATCGGTCATCTCATTCATGTCCAATTCAAGATAAAGTGTAGAAGTAGATTCAAATGCTTTTTCAAATTTTTCGGGTAGAAAAAAATCTTCTTTAGGTATAAGATGTATTGTTCCGAATAGATATGATTTCTCATGAATTCCCTTTCCACTAATTTCCCAAAGTAATGACTTTTCAAGAATGTTTTGGGCAGCCAGTGAGAATTGAAATAAGAATAACTGAATTAGAATAACAAAATTTTTCATAAATGAAAAGAAATATTTATATTAAATGTAATTGATTTTTAACACTTTTTCGTTTAGGATTTTCGTATTAAATAAACGCTGAATAATATGCCAAGTATACAAATGAAGTGTGAAAATCCTATGACCTCACCATCTATTATTCCCCAGATCAAAGCTACTAATGGTATTAAAAAAGTTACTGATCCGGCAAATATGGTTGAAGATATCTGGATTAGCTTGTTAAACAAAACCTGAGCCAAAGCAGTTCCCAGAACTCCCAAAATTATTAAATAAAGAAAAGCACCAATATTTGAACTTGAAACTGCATACGCAGACATATTTGGAATAAAAAATATTAAGAATGACAAGAATCCAGCAATAGATACTGAAACAAAGGATACAGAAAGTGAGTTGACTTGCTGAAGATGATTCTTTACAACATTAATATTTGTCCCGTAACTTAATGTTGCCAGAACAACAAATAATGAATATGAATTAAAACTAATGTTGCCAGAAGATCTTTCTAAGGAAAGCAAAATTGCACTACATAATCCTATGATTAATCCAGCAAGATGTAAATTCTTAAACTTTGTATTATAAAATAGTATAGCTATTAAAAACGCAAATGCAGGCGTTAATGCATTCAGTAATCCAGCTACTACACTTTGTACTTTGACTTGCGCTAAACAAAATAAGTACGCCGGAAAAAACATACCAAACAGTGCTGTTAAAAAAACAACTAAATATTTGTCTTTAGGTATTCGCTTTAAATGAAAAAATGCTGGAATAATGGAAACTACTCCGGCAGCCATCATTCTTATTGAAGCTGCTTCAACATATGCAAATCCTTCAAGTCCTTTTTTTATTAAGATAAAGCTTGAGCCCCAAATTAAACCCAATATGATTATCAAAATCCACTTCATATAATGATTGTTATTCATCGACATGATATTGTAGCAACGTTAATGAGGTAGAAGAATAACAGGCTTGTAATTTATCAGGATGAGCAGCTTGTGTCTGATCAACTATTATAAATCCGAATGATAGGTAGTATGAAATAAGTTTGGGATTGTTAGTCCAGGTATCCATACGAATATATTTCTTATTTTTATTTTTAACGAATTCTTTAGACCAATCAAATATAAAAGGAAATAATTTTTTACCTCCTCTTTCAGTAGATATTATGCCATGTAAATAAATTGCGAGTTGATCTTCTCTTTCTCCCCAGATTACATAATCTTCTTCCAACAATTTAAATATTCCTGATATCTTATCATTTGTCAAAATTTTCCAATAGTAATTTTTATTCAAGTCTGATGCTAATTGATCAGCTTCAATTGGCAACCAACTTTGAATTGAATTTAAGTTTTGAAATTGAATCGCTTCATTATGAAGTTGTGATATAATATTTATATCCGCAATCTCACAGGGAAGAATATACTCCTTCAAAATCTTATGCTTGAATTAATATTGAGGACAGAGCTTTATAGCCACCTTCTACTTCATAAAAGTTATGAATCCCTTTTGCTTTTAGAATGCTGGATGCAATCATACTTCTAAACCCTCCTGCACAGTGAATTGCAAATGGAATTTTGGAATCCAATTCATCTGACCATTCTTGGATTAAATGTAATGGGCAATTAACAGCTTCAGGTATGTGTGAATTATTATATTCAGTTTCCTTTCTTACATCAATAATTTTGAGCGGTGATTCAGATTGAATCTTTAATAATTGTTCAGGGGTAATTCTGTGTACATGTTCAGTTGCTTTTCCTGCATTCTTCCAATTTTCAATACCTCCTTGTAAAAATCCAAGAACCCTATCAAAACCAACTCTTCTTAGACGCATAATACTTTCTTCTGCTTTATCGGAATCACAGATCAATAATATATCTTGATTTACATCAGCTAGAATTGTTCCTACCCAAGGAGCAAAATCACCATTAAGTCCAATATTTAAAGAGCCAGGAATTGAAGCTTTATAATATTCGGAGGGATCTCTTGTATCAAGAATTATAGTGTTTGGTTGCTTAGAAAGTGATTCAAATTCTTCTATTTTCAAAGCTTTATTATCACGAGAATTTACATTATTAAAATCGCTGAACCCTTCTTTATTAAGTTTAATGTTATGTTCAAAATAGGAGGGAGGAGCTGGCATTTCGTGAAGAACTTCCCGGATAAATTCCTGCTTTGTCATATCAGCGCGCAATGCATAATTCGTTTGCAACTGTTCAGCTAGTGTAGAACTTGTTTCATCACTCATATTTTTACCACAAGCTGAACCGGCACCGTGAGCAGGATAAATAATTATATCAGCTGGAAGCGTCATGACTTTATTTCGTAAAGAATCAAATAACATTCCTGCCAGATCTTCTTTTGTTACTTGAGAATTCTGTGCAAGATCAGGTCTTCCAACATCTCCAATGAATAAGGTATCACCAGTAAATGCGGCAATCTCTTCTTGCTCATTAGTAATAAGGACCAACACCGAACTTTCAAGTGTATGTCCAGGGGTATGAAGTAACTTAATTGTACTTGAGCCAAAGTTAAAGACCTGATCGTCCTTAGCTACAATACTTTCAAAAGAAGTAACTGCACCCGGGCCATAAACAATAGGAGCTCCGGTTGCTTTACTCAAATCTACATGCCCGGAAACAAAATCAGCATGAAAGTGTGTTTCAAATATATATTTTAATTTTACTCCATCTGCTTCAAGTCTTGAAAGATATGGCTCTGTTTCTCGCAATGGGTCAATAATTATTGCTTCATTGTCTGAAACTATGTAATATGCACCTTGAGCCAGGCATCGAGTATAGAATTGATCAACTTTTAAAGAATTCATAAATTCCAAAATGCTAAAACAAGTACAAGGCCTGTTTGTTTATTGAGAATTGACCTATCAATAAAAATAAATTAAGAAGATGAAAGGAATATTCTTGTTATTAATTGTAATCTCTTCCGGTTTCAATTGTGCACAATCTACAAAAAATAATCATGTCGTTTCTGAGGACAAAAACAAAGATATGGTTATAAATAATAATACCGGAGAACCAATTGTAATAGATACGCTTTGGACTGAAAAAGTTATTAAAACAGATAAAGAATGGAGAAAAATTTTAGGAGATGAAATTTATCAAATTACCCGTGAAATGGGGACGGAAAGGCCTTTTACTTCACCTCTTAATGATAATCATGATTACGGAGTATATAATTGTATTGGTTGTAATAACACATTATTTTCTTCAGAATCTAAATTTAATTCAGGAACGGGTTGGCCAAGTTTCTTTGATAAATATTCTACCAAAAGTTTAGGAATCGCTTCAGATAAATCACACGGTATTGTTAGAGCGGCCTTAAGTTGTCAACGTTGCGGTGCACATCTAGGTCATGTTTTTGATGATGGACCCAAGCCCACTGGATTGCGATATTGTATAGATGGCATAGCTCTCAAATTTATTGCTATTGAAAAAGAAAGCGATCCTTTGGATTTAAAAACGGCAACATTTGCCGGTGGATGTTTTTGGTGTGAAGAAGGAGTGTTTGAGCAGGTAAAAGGTGTAAAAGATGTTATATCAGGTTATTCAGGTGGAAAGTCAGCAAATCCGAGTTATGAGAAGGTTGGAACCGGATCAACGGGTCACGCTGAAGCATTTGAGTTTCAATATGATTCTAAAATCATTAATTATTCTGAACTACTTAAAGTGTTCGTTGCATCGTTAGATCCAACACAGGTAAACGGACAAGGACCTGATAATGGAACACAATATCGTTCTATAATTTTTTATCGAACTATAGAGGAAAAAAATCTGGCAGAATCTTACATCAAAGAATTGAACGCATCAGGCATATATAGTAAACCGATCGCTATTGAAGTTTTAAAATTTGAAAAATTTTGGAAGGCTGAAGATTATCACCAGGATTTTATAAAAAATAATCCGGGTCATCCTTATGTTTTACAAGAATCGATTCCCCGAATTAAAAGAACAAGAGATAGAGCCTCTACGTTCTTTAAATAAAAAGAAAGAATTGAGAATTGAAAATTGAAAAGTGTTACGACATAAAGTCGGGATGAGAATTGCTAATTATTGAACTCATAATCCTGAGGATAGAATTGAAGATTTAGAATTTATAATTATTTTAATGCAGCTAAGTCTTTATTTTTAAGATATCGTAAATGTAAGTTGCCTCGAATGTCAATATTTTCGATAATCAGGTCTGCGGCTGCTTCATAAAAGATTGTCAACTCTGCATTTTTTTGAATACGAAGCGAAGCACCATGCTCAATTGTAATAGAATGAACTTTAAAGCTCCCTTTATTAATTTCAGGATAACAATCTACATTGCTTTCTTTGTAAACGATTTTTACATCTGAGAATTCATTAGGAACCTTAGAATTACTCCAATTAGAGGAAGTATTCCAATCTCTGGATTTACCAGGTTGACCGCCGATCCAATAAGTAGAAATTTGTGACATTAAGGAATCCTGAATTATAAATAAAAGGAAGCCGATATACAGTAAATTTTTCATAGGAGTACATTTTATAAATTTCTAATATAAATACATTCCATTATTACCGGAATGTTATCAGCTCCTATTTAAAAGTCCTTAATTAATTCAAAGAGGAAAATAATTTTTGAGTATAAATATTATTATTATAGAAATATCGTACGAAGAGAATTCCATTGAAATTATTGTTCCAAGTTAATAGATTTCCTGATTGGTTGTAAGGTACTTTTTTTCCTGTTATATCAAAGCAATCTACGATTGAATATTCTTCCGGTATAATCGCACCAATATGATTCGTATAGATTCGGGAATTATTCGGATTTTGAGTTGATGATAATTTTCTAACAGAAAAGTTTTTTTTCTCTATAACTTGATTGTTAATAAGATATCTGATTTCACATTTGTTACAAGATCCTAAATTTTTTATATCAACATTTGACCAGAGGTAATAATACCAATAATCAGCATCTGAAATATCTTCCACTTGCCACACTTTTATTCCTGCTTCATTATACCATTGAAATGAATATCGATCCCCCTTTCTTAAACCATGGCCAAGGTTCCAGTATGTAGCATAATAATCTTTATCAATATCGAATTCAAATTTTTGATAATTATTAAAACGAAGTGAATCCATGACTGTAAGTCCTGACAACATTCCTGATCTCCATACATAATGTGAAGTATCGTATACTAATTGGTCCTTCCAAAAGGAAGTTACATTTCCACAAGGTGTCTTAAACGGATCAATGAGAATGGTACTGTCCCACCAAAACTCAAAATGCAAATGAGGGTCTGTACTATTGCCACTGCTGCCAATTTCTCCAAGAATCTGGTTTTGAGTTACGCGATCACCCGGTTTAACCGTGATAGAATTATTCTTTAAATGCGCATAGTAGGTATAATACTTTCCAGAATGCTTAATACATACATAGTTTCCTAAACCTTTATTAACCTGAGAAGTAGTTTCCTTATCAAAAAGTCCATTTTTAATAGAAGTAACTACGCCACTATCTACAGCAACAACAGGAACTCCACTGGACATTGAAATAAATCCATCAAGCACATAATCGGTACCTTGATGTCCATCATAAGATTGTGTTCCACACCATCCATCTTGAATTCCAGCATTGCTCCAATCAACATAATTAACAATTACAAAATCTTTTTTGTATTGGCCTTTTACAGGAGTAATAAAAGGATTCAAAAAATGTGCTTCTATTGCACCAACATCATGAATTAATTCTATATCTCTGTTCTCAAATTGGGCTGGATGTTTATATTGAAATGTTGGTGTAAATTGAGGATATAAAAACGTCGAAAAAAATCCTTTATTAAAACAAGGCGATAATTCAGTTGGTGTGTAATCAAAATTTGAAGAATTTTTAAATTGAAGAGAATTTAAATTTGTGTTCCTGATGGTACCAAATTCTTCCATTTTATTAGGAGTTCCATTCATAAAAGTTCCTGTTCCGGAAAACGCATTGTTGATCATTAATAATGACTCCATTCCTGTTTTAACAAGAATAAAAGTTCCATTTTGTCTTTCATTAATTACAGTATTATGACTAAGAATAAGTTGATTGGGTGTTGGATTATTTAATCCTTCTTCACCATACGCAATGAGTGTTCCGTTTTCTGAATTTTGTCCTTGCTGAATTATGTTTCCTATAACAACAGAGTAGCCACCGTTGGGAAGATCTATTTCAAATGATCCATTACCCTTCTCCTGAGTCAATCTATTGTATAATATATAATTATTGTGTGCACGAGATTTTACAAGATGTCCAATTGTAGCATTGTGTGAATAATTAAATCTAAAAATAAAATTTTTAATGTGGTTTAAATATAAATTATGAGAGAATCCATCTCCATATCCGTTATATCCAAATTCAGAAAATTCTATAAGCACATTACTGTTTACATTATCTCCACCAAGAATTCCAGTTTCGTTATGATGAAAATAACAATTTCTGACCACAAGATGTGTTGCTTCCAACCGTATACCTGCACCATTTTTATCAGGAACTTTGCATTCTGAAAATTCAATATTTTCTATTATAGTTGAATCACCTTGTATTACCCAAATTGCTTTTTGTCCCGCTGCTCTGCCTCCTGATTTTAAATGGGCCTTTCCATTTATTCCACGAATAAGCAAATGGTCTGCGGTCCAAAAACAAACATCCTGTGGATAAATTCCGGCTTCTATATTTATTGTATCGAAATTTTTAACAAGACTACTTACTTTGGATGGAGATGTATATTGTTTACCCGGCCCTACCTGCCAAATCGTAGAATACGATTTATGTGCCGAAAGAAGTAAAGTAAAAAGAATAATATATTTCATTAAAGAAGCTTTGGATGCGAAGATAAGTTTTTACTTTCTTAATTCTGAATATCGATCCTAAGGGGATAAAATAATTTTATAAGGCTCTGTGGAATGATTTATATTTATGCCGTTTTAAAAAACCTATATGAAATATTTTTTTAATATAATTTTATTCTTACTTTTTATAGTGAACGCTTTTTCTCAGGACAAGCCCGCTGAGTATAATTCTGAAACGTTTTCTGCAGTCCAGTTCAGAAGCATTGGTCCGGCTGTAACTTCCGGCAGGGTTTCAGACATAGCTGTTAATCCCAACAACAATAGCGAGTATTACGTTGCCGCAGCATCGGGAGGAGTTTGGAAGACGAATAATCGGGGTACAACATATACACCAATTTTTGATCAACAAGGGTCGTATTCAATTGGATGTGTAACAATCGATCCAACGAATTCAAAGACAGTGTGGGTTGGTTCCGGAGAAAATAACAATCAACGATCCGTCGCGTACGGAGATGGAGTTTACAAATCAGAAGATGGTGGAAAGACCTGGAAAAATAAAGGTTTAAAAAATTCAGAACATATTGGAATGATCGTTGTCGATCCTTCTAATTCTAATACAGTTTATGTTGCAGCTTATGGACCGGTATGGAAAGAAGGAGGTGACAGAGGATTATATAAAACAACCGATGGAGGTGAAACCTGGACATTAATTAAATCTGTAAGCAATTATACAGGATGTAATGAGGTAATTATGGATCCCAGAGATCCTAAAGTCTTATATGCAGCATTTCATCAGAGAATGAGAAAAGTATTTACATATATCGGAGGTGGACCTGAGTCAGCTTTGTATAAATCTACAGATGCAGGACAGACCTGGAAACAACTGGGAGGTGGTTTACCTACAGGAGACATTGGAAGAATTGGAATCGCAATAAGTCCAGTAAATCCAGATATTGTTTTTGCTGTCGTAGAATCACGTGAAAACGGTGGAATTTATAGATCTTCTGACAGGGGTGCGAATTGGGAAAAAAGATCCGGTTTTGCAACTTCAGGGAATTATTATCAAGAGATCTGGTGTGATCCTGTAAATGTTGATCGCATTTTTATTTCTGATACATATTTTAAAGTCAGTCATGATGCAGGAAAAACTGTAATCAATTTAGGAGAAATAAATAAACACGTAGATAATCATGCAATCTGGATTGATCCCAAAGACAACAATCACCTGATAGTAGGATGTGATGGAGGAATTTATGAGACTTTTGATTTTGCAAAGTCCTGGGATTATAAAGCAAATCTTCCTATTACACAGTTTTACAAAGTGAGTACGGATAATGCTACTCCATTTTATCATGTACATGGAGGTACACAGGATAATATGAGTCTTGGAGGACCAAGCAGAACAATATCTGGTAATGGAGTTTCCAATGACGATTGGTATGCTACTTCTACTGGTGATGGTTTTGAAACGCAAGTTGATCAATCGAATCCGGATATGATTTTTGCGCAAAGCCAATATGGAGGGTTAATAAGATTTGATAGAAAAAGTGGTGAAATGTTATGGATAAAACCTATCGAAGGAGAAAATGATCCTGCAATAAAATGGAATTGGGATTCACCTTTACTTATAAGTCAATTTGACAACAAAAGATTATATTTTGGAAGTAATAGAGTTTGGCGCACAGATGACCGTGGTAATAATTGGAAAGTAATAAGTCCTGATCTTACAAGAAAAATAGATCGAAATAAATTAGAAGTTATGGGACGCGTCTGGTCTATGGACGCAGTTGCAAAAAATCAAAGCACAGATATTTATGGTCAGACGACAACTATTGCAGAAAGTAAGTTTGATCAGAATATGATTTGGGTTGGAACAGATGATGGACTAATTCAGCTTACACTTGATGGTGGTAAAAACTGGAATGCGATTGATAATATAAATGGGATTCCGAAGCAATCCTATGTTCATCAGATAATCGCGTCTCTTCATGATAAAAATACCGCATATGCATGCTTTAATCATCATCGATATGGTGATTTCAAACCCTATGTTGTGAAAACAACAGACGCAGGAAAAACATGGAATTTGATAAGTAATAATCTTCCGGAAAGGGGATCAGTGTATAGTATTGCTGAAGACCATATGGATAAGAATTTATTATTTGTTGGTACCGAGTTTGGTGTACACTTTAGCAATAACGGTGGAAGTAATTGGTATTCATTAAAGAATGGCCTTCCTACAATCGCAGTTCGGGATATTGAAATTCAGAGAAGAGAAAATGATCTGGTATTAGGAACATTTGGAAGAGGATTTTACATTCTTGATGACTATTCATTGTTGAGAAATTGCAAGAAAGAAGACTTGACAAAGGACGCACTCATCTATCCTGTAAAAGATGCGCTTTCATATATACCATCTCTTCGTCATGGCTTACGGGGAAAAGGACATTTGGGAAGTTCATATTATGTCGCCAATAATCCGGAACCCGCAGCAACTATTTATTATTATGTAAAAGATGAAGTTAAAAAAATCAAAGCTGCAAGAAAAGAAAACGAAAAAGCAAAAATTGAAAAGAAAGAAAAAGTTTTCTACCCTTCATTTGATAGTCTTCGATTAGAAGACAGACAACAAGATCCGTATCTATTATTCACAGTAAAAGATGCATCAGGTAACATTGTAAGGCATTTGAAAGCATCAATGGCTAAAGGATTGCAAAAAATTTCATGGGATCTACGGGGCCCGATTCCGGACCCAGTTAATCAAAGACAGACCCCTGAACCTGATCAACTTTTTTCATCCGATCAATCTGGACATTTAATTGCTCCGGGAACGTATTCTGTTTCTATGGCTAAAGTTGTGGATGGAATTTATACAGCAATGGGTAATTCCCAAACTATCAATGTTAAGAAATTAGATAACAGTTCAATACCTCAATCAGACTTTAAGGAGAATGTTGCTTTTTATCAACAATTGGATAAATCATTAAAAAAGCTTTCTGCTGCAAATGATATTGTTGAAAACTTAAAACAAAGAATAGAAAATATTAAGCTGGCGACTTTTGATTTAACGCATCCTGTGGCATCAATTCTTGAGAGAAATTCAAAGTTAAGAGATAAGCTTATACAAAGCACTGTTCTTTTACAAGGAGATCATAGTATTGCCGGACGCGAATTTGAAACCAAATCTTCAGTGAATGATCGACTCTATACTTGTATGTGGGCTTTATATGGAACAACAAGTGATATTCCTGGAATGTATAAGGAATCATTTGAGATTGGAAACAAACAATTAAAAGGAGTACTTTCTACTCTTAAAGAAATTAAAATGGGCATTGAAGAATTAGAAAAAGAGTTAGAATTGAAAAATGCTCCATATACACCGGGAAGATGGCCGGAGTAATTAAATTGCGAATTAAGAGATACGAAATACTTGATGCAATTATACAATACGAATTAAAGAATATATATAACAAGAATCAATTATGACAAAAACTTTAAAAATAGTAAGTATTTTTTTGTTTTCGATTACGAATTTTTATTCTCAAAACCTGATTACCAATCCGGGTTTTGAAAAATGTGATAAGTGTAATACTTTAGGAAGGCCTTGGCTCGAATTTTTTTTTAAAACCACTGCGAATGATCCGGTTGATTGGTTTGCCCCAAGCCCTGGATCTTCTGACATCAGAGATATTTTAACACATACAGGAAAGAAACATGGAGGTTTTTTTAGCATCGGAAAGTTTGAGTACCTTGCAAATATTCTTTCATCTCCATTAGAGGCTGGATCAGAATATAAATTTAGTTTCTGGTTAGCAATTGATAGCTTCTCGAAATATTCTTTGGATGAGATTGGTGTAAATTTTCAAACTGGCATGCCAATGTATAATGACTTTAGTCTTGTTGGTGTAGTTACGCCTTATTGGACAACTCCAGATGGAGAACATCTGCCTCATAGAGCTTATAAGCAATATAGTTTTAATTACACTGCATGTGGTGGAGAAGATCATATCATAATTGGAAGGTTCTCAGGATTATCCAAAGGTGATACCTTGTTTATTGGTCCAGGTGAAAGGCCGGCATCTGTATTTTATTATACTTTTGTTGACGATGTAGAACTTATAAAAATTAAAGATGCTCCCGAATTGTCTCCTACCAAAGAAGTTCTTCTATGTGAAGGTGAATCAATAAGAGTTGGAATTAAATCTGGATTTGTAGATGTAAAATGGAGCAATGGTGGTTCCGGTGATAGCACTACAGTAAAACATGCTGATAATTTTGTTGTCGTTGAGGCAAAGACGAGTAAAAATTGTCCTGCAATTACTGATACAATTTTTATAAAACAAAAATCTCTTCAGGAAGAAAGTGAAGAATTATTTGGAGCTGAAAAAATTTGTTTTCCGGCCGACTCATTCATTCGTTCTATAAAACATAATTACACTTCTTTTAGTTGGTTATCAGGTCAAATGACGGATGTAATAAAAATTTCAAATCCGGGAACTTATATTTTAACTTCAAGTAACGGCTGTAAATTTTCAACGGACACTTTAGAAGTAATTGCCGGAGCAAATGTTGATAATATTATGAAATTTCCCAACGTAATTACACCGCTAGAAATGAATAACAATAGTTTTGCGCCAGTTATTTTGGATCCTACATTCAAGGATCTAATAGAATCTTATGAACTTGAAATTTATAATCGTTGGGGAAAGAGAGTCTTTGAATCTAAAAATAAAGATGAAGCCTGGAGACCTGATCAAAGTCATCCAACCGAGACATATACCTATTTGCTGAAAGGTGTAATAAATGATTGTGAAAACAAAATTGAACTGCTCAAAAAAGGAACATTTACGATTATACGATAGGAGATGCGATTATTAGTTTTTTGGGTTTCGAATTTAACACTTATAATAGCATTTGGTCAAGCTAAAATTGTAAGGGATAAGATCTTTATTAATAACGAAAGATTTACTCCAATAGTTCTAAATTATGGTGTGAGCATTAGACATGAAGGAACGAATTCATACTTTGTTTCCCCAAGTATGACATATTGTACATATCCTAAGGACTCAAATTGTAAGGATGCTTCTGAATGTTATGAAAATTTAAAACGTGACTTTACATTAATTTCATCTCTTGGATATAATACCATTCGAGTTTTCGATTTTGCATATGGATTCATTCAGCGTGGAGATAAAATTGAGGGACCCGCTACATTAGATATTTCCTATTATTATGGTCCTTTAAAACTTCAATATTTTAAAGAACCTTTTGAAGATCATTTTCAACTGTTGGATAAAATTGTTATCGCAGCACGTGAAGCAGGATTAAAAATAATTCTTCTTTCCGGTGGAAAAGGAGTACACCTTTTTCCAACTTCAGAAGATTACAATATCTATTTGCAATTTCTTGCGAGAAGGTATAGTGAAGATACAACGATTATTGCCTATGATCTTGCAAATGAACCCTCTTACTTTCATACCATAAAAGACAAACGTGAAGTCAAGGCAATAATTAAGCAATGGTGTGCATCTATCAGAAATAACACTAACAATCAATTAATTACGATTGGACTTACAGATGCGAATACAACTTTTGATTGGGATCCCGAATTATTAAATGTTGATTTCCTTTCTTTTCATTTGTATCCCGAAGATGATGGTTCTTTGGAAGCATACATGAAACAGTTGAAATGGATATCGACTACCATTCAGAAGCCCTGGATGATAGGAGAAACAGGATTTGCTTCTAGTCAGTTTGGAAAACATAAATTGAAAAATGGTTCAGAAAAAGAACAAGCAGAATTTTTTAAAACAACGCTTAAAGCATGCAGAGATTGTGGATCTTTGGGATATTCATGGTGGCAATATCATGATGTTAATTGGAGTCCTGATTATGGAATTATGGATAGCTTGCACAATTTAAAGCTAGTTGCGAATGAATCCAGAAATTGCAAAAGTTATGTTCCGGTTTCATCACAATGCCAGATTCTTGAAACAAGGGTAGCCAAGACTCGCTCATTTAAGAAATCATATTCTGCTGTAATCGTAGACCGGGATAATTCACCTATTGCGAATGCTGTTGTAAGAGCATCATTGTCAAGAGGCAAATTTATTTTTGAACATACAGACGCCCAGGGAAGATTTGAATTTAAAAGTGATAAGAAAATCAAAATTCTTAGAGTAACAGCACCAGGTTATAATACCAGGAGGGTTAAAACTTTTTTCGCTGGAGAAAAAATTACCTTAAAAAGAATAAAAGACGAGTTGAAATATGAAAAATCCTTCATAGAAAAAAATAGAATTAAATATTGCGAATTGCTAATCGAAAGAGAAAAGGATGAGTGTATCATAAATTGTATAAATGATCCCTCTTGTATAAAAGAATGTAAGGATATCGCCAAGCAGAAAGAAAAAAGATGTAGCGATAAACTATTGCCTGCAAGGATTTAAGAACTATTTCGAAAAAGGATCCCGAAACATTTTGTTAGATAGATAACTTGTGTCTGTAAGACTATGAAGGAAGGAAATTAAAGCTCTGCGTTCATTCTCCTGCAAATTAAATTTTTGTAACCTTCCATCAATATTTGGGTTATTGGCACCATCGCCTTTGCAATCTCCATAGTCAATCATCCTGCCTGAGCGTTCATAGTTTTTAATTATTGATTCAAGATTTTCTTCACTTCCATCATGATAGTATGGTCCGGTTATGGCTACGTTTCGCAATGTAGGAATCCGGAACAATCCATTGTCATCTTGATCATGAGATTCGTTTTCAATCCCTGAATCTTTTGTAGGATATTTTCCATTGCAATTATACAAGCCAATATTGGCAAAATTGCCTCCACGATCCGGCGAAAAAGAATCAACACCACCGTGACAAGCACTGCAATCTATACTATCTGAATGGAATAAGTAGAAACCATACCATTGTTCTTCATTAAGATAGTTGCTGTCTTTAGTAATTAGAAATTTATCAAATGGAGAATTTCTACTTTGTAAGGTTTTAATATAATGCTCCAATGAAACTTCAATATCTTGAAGTTTTAAATTCTGAATGTTCTTTCCAAATGCAAGCTGGTATAATCTTTTGTATTCCATGTTTGCTTTTATCCTGGGAAAGATATCAGGTTCATTTCCTTTTATTCCTAGTTCGACTGGATGTGTACCATAAAGTGGACGTTGCATCTGTTGAATAAGTGTTTGAATAGAGGGATTAGCCCAATTGAAATTTTCACGATTATTGATGTTAAGTAAGGTTGGTGAGTTTCTTTGTAAGTTCTCAGCTTTAGAATTTACTGAAAGTTTGTAACCATCTGTAAATGCAAGAGTAGGATCATGACAGGTAGAACAAGATATAGATTTATCATACGACAAATTTTTATCAAAAAAAAGAAGATGACCAATTTCGCGTATTGCCAAACTATCTTTTGTGATAGAAGAAGATTCTTCAATATTAGGTAAGCTTACCTTGCAAAGGCAAAAGAATAGAATTATTAATGAAGCAATTAATGCTTTAAACATTCACCAATTATTTGCTGAATTGTATTCATAAAATAAACCATCTATTGACTTAATTGTTTTTGATATATGCCATTAAATATTCCAGAAAGTTCGCTTGAGAGATTGGTCATCGTTGGAGCTGGTTTTGGAGGTTTTACTCTCGCGCATAAATTGCAAAATTCTAAGTACCAAATTGTATTACTCGATAAGAATAATTATCATCAATTTCAACCATTATTCTATCAGGTTGCGATGGCAGGTCTTGAACCGAGTTCAATTTGTTTTCCTTTAAGAAAGAGTTTTCAAAGTAATCCTAATTTTTTTGTTCGTAATGCTGAAGTTGAAGAAATACTTATTGATGAGAAAAAAGTGAAAACCAATTTTGGTACAATCCGCTATGATAAATTAGTATTGGCACAAGGAGCAAAAACAAATTATTATAATAATAAACAATTTGAAACCTATACAATTCCTTTAAAATCTATTTCGGAAGCACTTTACCTTAGAAATAAAATTCTGGAAGATCTTGAGAAAGCGCTCATGATAAAAGGAGATGAAGATATATCTCCTCTGTTGGATATTGTCATAATCGGAGGTGGCCCTACAGGTGTCGAGATTGCCGGAGCTTTAGCAGAATTAAAGAAACACGTTCTTCCAAGAGATTATCCTGATCTTGCGATACATAAAATGGACATTCATATTATACAAGGCGCGGATCGATTATTACCATCTATGTCTGTACAATCTTCACACAGAGCTTTAAAAGATTTGCAAAATTTGGGAGTAAATGTGAGTTTGGGTAAAAGAGTTCAAAGTATTCAAGATGGACAAATTCAATTGCAGGATGGATCAACGCTGGAAGCCTTCAAAATTATTTGGGCTGCTGGAATTAGTCCTCAGCATATTCCAGGTCTTAAAAATGAGTGTTATCATGAAAACGGAAGAATAATTGCAGATCGATTTCACACAGTAAAGGGCTTGCATGATGTTTTTGTGATTGGAGATATGTCCTATGTAACAACTGATAAATTTCCCAATGGACTTCCACAGGTAGCACCTGTAGCATTGCAACAAGCCAATCATCTTTCAAAGATATTAAAAGGGAAAAAATTGAGTCCGTTTGAATATTTTGATAAAGGTCAATTAGCAACAATTGGAAGGCATAAAGCAGTTGTCGATATTGGGAGTTTTCATTCCAGTGGAATTTTTGCATGGTTGAGTTGGTTGTTTGTACATATTTATTATTTAATTGGTGTTCGCAATAAATTAATTGTACTATTCAACTGGTTCTGGTCATATGTTTTTTATGATCAGGCGTTGCGGTTGATAATAAGGCCGTTTACAATTAATAAAAGTAATAAATCCTGATTACCACTGATATAAAACCTAACAAATGAGAATAATATTTTCTACAGGATTACGAGCATGTCCTAATCTTAGTTGAAATTCTAAGGGTTACGCTGGACAAAGGTTGCAATTTTTTCTTTCAATTTGTATAAATTTTTATAGTTGTCAACTTTTCTTGTTTTTTGTTCAATGATTAATAAA
>JABFRV010000080.1 GCA_013140975.1 Saprospiraceae bacterium | reverse complement strand
TATCAATCTAAGATTCATATTAAAAAATGCTACGTTCATAACTTCTAAAATTGGTTTATATGAAATTATACAAGGTGTTTTTGCAAATTAAGAATGGAATAAGTAGTAATTTCACAGTCTGCCGTTATCGGTAACTCTATGACGACTCCGAAACAGACAACGAATAACAATAAACGACATAGAATTTGAATGATTTTTGAAACTCACATTCCGACTTTTCCGCTCAATCAGTTCATTGAGAGTTTCATCTATTATAAGGACTACAACCCTATTCATACTGTTGACAGGTTTTTACCTGACGGCAACGTGAATGTTGTAATTGACCTGACAGACTATCCAAAATTTATCTATGATAACAATACTTTAAAGGAAATTCAATCTTGTAAAAATGTATGGTTTTCAGGCATCCGAAATAATTATATCACAATTCCTTCAGGACGAGACAGCGAAATGTTCATTATCAATTTTCACAAAGGAAAAGCATATCCTTTCGTTGAAATGCCTCTCAATGAATTAACTGACTATGTTGTAGATGGAGAATTAGTAATGACAAGCGAAATTTTAAACATGAGAGAAGCGTTACTTTCTCTTGTTTTTGTAAAGCAAAAATTTTTGTTTGCAGAAAATCATCTTCTAAAAATGTTCGCACATAAACTTGTCACAAACCCATTTGTAGACTATGCGGTCAATCATATTCTTCAAATGCCAAATCAGATAAGTATTGAACGACTTTCAGAAAAGGTGGGCTTCTCACAAAAGCATTTCATTAAAATATTTAAAGAAAATGTGGGAATGACCCCGAAATCTTTTTTGAAAATCATACGCTTTCAAAAGGCTATTCAGGAAATTGAACAAAACCGAACAGCCAACTGGACAAGTGTTGCATTTGAAAGTGGTTATTACGACCAAGCACACTTTATAAACGAATTTAGGAATTTTTCAGGACTTACACCCACAGAATTTCTAAAGTCCAACAGCGAATTCACAAACTACATTGCAATCGAGTAGGTAAATTTTTTCCAATACTACCCGACCCAGTCAGTTTAACTTTGCTATTAAAAAAGAGAAATTTATGGAACAATTTTACATCAATCATTGGGCAGTTCTTGTTTGTGCCATTGCCAATTTAGCTGTAGGGGCATTGTGGTATTCGCCTTTGTTTTTCTATAAAGCTTGGATGAAGGAAAACAAATTTACAGATGATGACATTAAAAAAGTAAATCCTGCCAAGACTTACAGTATTACTTTATTGATTTCAGTAATTATCAGCTACAATCTTGCATTCTTTCTTGGAGATGACAAAACTGATATGGCTTGGGGCACAACCGCAGGTTTTTTAGCTGGCTTTGGATTTTCAGCTTTAATATTTTCTGTGGTAGCTCTTTTTGAACAACGTTCATGGAAATACATTTTAATAAATGGTGGTTACATCACTATTTACTTCACACTTATTGGCTTCATTCTTGGAACTTGGAGATAACTAAAAATTAAATCATGGCAAAGACATCAGGTGAACTCGAAACAGAATTTATAGAAACAGCTAAAGAAAAGACTGGAAAAACACTACAAGAGTGGCTGACCTTAGTAAAGTCCTCTAAAATTCAAAAGCAAAACGATATTCTTGAATGGTTGAAAAAAGGACATGGATTAAATCATATGCAATCCCAATTTGTAGCAGGGATATTCTTAAACAACGGCAATCCGGTTTACGGTAACGAAAACGTTTTGCTTGAAAACCAATTTATTAAGTGTCCCGAAATGCGTAGCTTATTTGATTTGGTTTCTGAAAAAATAATTTCAGAATTTCAAGGAACTCAACTCATTCCTAAAAAAACATACTTGTCGTTTACAGCAGTTAGGGAATTTGCAGCAATAAATGTGAAGCCGAAAGAAATTCGCTTAGGTCTTGACTTAGGTGAAGTACCTTTTACAGAGGTATTACAAAAATCAAAACTTACAGGACCAATGCCTCGGATTTCTCACATGATTATTTTGACTGAAATCGGGCAATTCGATAATAAAACAAAACAACTTTTAGAACAATCTTTTAACCGAACTCATAAAAAATGAAAAATACAATTCACTTAATAATCGCAACTGTGTTTCTAAGTTCTTGTGCAAACTCACAAGACAAAAAGAACATAGCAGAAAAGGAATATTCTATTGCATATAATATTCATGAAAATGACACAATTCATAAAAATAATTATGAAGTTATGACAATGAATATGGACGGTTCAAACAAAAAAAATATTACCAATAATCCTGATGTTGCGTGGACATACTACGCTTATAAAAATCGTTTATTTTTTATAAGCGACAAAGACACTTGTAACCGTTTTTTCTTTTTGTGCGAAACGGATGTAAACGGAACAAACGCCAAAAAAGTAAGTGATTTAATGTTGGAAGACAGTTGGATGAGTGGTAGAAAAAATGGTGAAGAACTTGTAGTTGCAGGAAGAATTGGAAAAGAATTACGATACCAACTTTTTATCATTAACACCAAAACAGGAGCATACAAGCAATTGACAAATGAGCCTAATGCAAAATACGGAGACCCTTGCTTTTCGCCAGATGGTAAAAAAATTGCCTTCTATTATCAAAAAGATAATACCGACAAATCAAGCCATGAAGAACTATTTGTAATGAATGATGATGGAACTGGAATGACACAATTAACGCATTATCCTGAAAACAATCCGTCGGCAAAAGACTATGGTTACAGAGCTGGTGCCACGAAATGGCATCCGACCGAAAACTTTATCAGTTATGTATCCTTACAAGACGGACGACATAGCATTTTTGCAATAACTCCTGACGGAAAGAAACAATGGAAACTTATCGACAATGAACTTTCAGAAGGTTATCATGACTGGAGTTCGGACGGAAAATGGCTGACTTTTAACAAATCGGACATTAAAGAAACACAGTATCATATTGTGCTTATGAATTGGAAAACGAAGGAACAAAAACAGTTAACCGACACGACTTATAAATCTCAACTTTCACCAGTATTTGTTGAAAAACAGTAACGAAAAAAGAAGAAGAGCTACCGATAACAGCTAAGGATTCGTTGGGTCGGTACGACCAACAATGAATCCAATGTTGCACGAAATCTGACTGGTGGCAGTCTAGTGGAGGCTTATGGGGAATTCGATGTAATTAATTTTCTTAAATTTAGTC